>CAZDWA010000015.1:0-14584 GCA_964509065.1 uncultured Lentimicrobiaceae bacterium | reverse complement strand
AGATTCAGGATCTCCTGCTTGAATCATAAAATTCTTTATCACTCTGTGAAAAAGTGTTCCATGATAAGTTTCATCTTTCACTAACTTTATGAAGTTATCCCTATGAGCTGGAGTGTCATTATATAATTTAGCCGTGATATCGCCATAAGAAGTTTGAATTAATACCAAGGTTTCATTTTTTGAAGTTTGTGCCGTAAGGCTAAACGACAGTACTAAGAATAAACTAACAAACAAATTTTTCATGAGTGTGTTTTTAAATTTAAAATGCAAAAATATAAAAGCTTCCCAATCTATTCGGCTTTTTCGTTTTGAGTGTGCTTGTTTTCAGCCGCTTTATTATAACAAGTACGACACAAAGCGATATAGCTTTCCGTTTCGCCCAATACAACCAATTTGTCATCATCGACCGTGCGGTACGAATAATTGGCAAGATTACCACAATGCATACAAATAGCGTGCACTTTTGTAACATATTCGGCTTTTGCCATTAATTTTGGCATTGGACCGAATGGATTTCCGGCAAAATCCATATCCAAACCGGCGACTATCACACGGATACCGGCATTTGCCAAGCGATCGCAAACAGCAATCAGTTCATCATCAAAAAATTGTGCCTCATCAATACCTATCACATTTGATTCGCCCACATAAAATAAAATTTGTGATGCACTTTGCACCGGAATCGATTTTATGGAATTTGCATCATGCGATACAACATCTTCATCACCATATCGTTTATCTATCTCAGGTTTAAATATTTCAACCTTTTGCTTGGCAATACGTGCACGATTGAGTCGACGGATTAGTTCTTCGGTCTTACCGGAAAACATGGAACCACAAATAACTTCAATCCAGCCGCCGCGAGAGGTGTCGTTTGTATCTTTTTCTAAAAACATAAAACCGGAATTGCAGAAGTTTGTAATTTTACAGACTACAAAAATACAAGATATCACCACTTGAACATAATTTTAAAATGAAAGAAGTGAAAAATAGCCGTTTAATCGAGCAGATTTATGACGAAATCAATTCAATAACAAGCTTAATCAACAGCTTTAAAGCTGAAGAAAATTATCTGAGCCCGATAGATAAGGATTTATTGATGGAAAAAACGCGCAAGCTGTACGAATTAATGTTTCATCTGCAAGTGCAATCCACTGTGTTTTCGACAGAAGAAACAACTGAATCGCAGGAAGAAGTTTCGGCTTCCGAAGAAATACAATTAAATCAGGCAGAGGAACAGGAAATAAGCTTTCGCCCTATGGTATATGCCTATGATACCGAAACGGTTCAAGAGGAAGTAATTCCGGAAGAGCCAACGGATATGCCGGAGGAAGTTAATGTGCAACTGGCAAGTGAAAGCCGGATTAGTCAGGCAGTGCCCGAACAAAGTTTGGAGCCGAAAGAAGAAACACCTATAGATGATACTACCGAACAATTAATGTTTTATACGGAACAAACACTCCGACAAGCTGAAACCCCGGATTTATTTAGCAGCGCCCCGAGTGAAAGCATTGCTGACAAGCTGGGAGCCGATTCGGAACCAAGTATTGCTTCCAAGCTGGAACACTTACCAATTCCAGATTTGCGCCAAGCAATAGGTATTAATGACAAATTTCTTTTTGTGAATGAGCTTTTTGAGGGAAATTTAAGTCAATATACCAAGGCTATTGAAGAGCTGAACAGCTTTCAAAGCCTGAATGGAGCACGTACCTATTTGATAGAGCTAAGTATTTTGTACGCTTGGCCCAAAGAATCCGAAGCAAAAGAAAAATTATTGCAAATTATTGAGCGTAAATTGAGTTATTAATCATCGAACAAAAGATTTCAAGCTGTTTTTCTCTTGTAATTTTGTTAAAAAATCGGTTTTATACCTAATATCATGTCAAAACTCACACTCATCCCGGGTCCTATCGGCAATTTAGAAGACATCACCCTTCGCGCTTTGCGTATTTTAAGGGAAGAAACCGATTTAATTTTAGCCGAAGACACCCGAAAAACGGCAATACTGCTCAAGCATTATGAAATCAGCTGTCCGATGGCAGCTTATCACCAACACAATGAACACCGCATCAGCGCACAATTTGTAAACCGTATTGCCGCAGGCGAACGCATCTCGATGTTAACTGATGCCGGCACTCCCGGCATTTCGGATCCCGGCTTTTTCTTGGTAAGGGCATGCATAGAAGCAGGTATTCAGGTGGAATGCTTGCCCGGAGCCACCGCATTTGTTCCGGCATTGGTCAGCTCGGGGCTGCCAAGCGACCGATTTATATTTGAAGGCTTCCTGCCACATAAGAAAGGAAGGCAAAAGCGTATGCAAGCCATTGCAGAAAATCCATATACTACCATATTATATGAGTCGCCACATCGTATATTAAAAACATTGACCCAGCTTTTGGATTGGATTGGAGAAAACAGAAAAGTGGTGGTTGCGCGCGAGCTGACAAAAATTCATGAAGAAATTGTAAGAGGCAATTTATCCGACCTAATTGAAGTGTTTGGCAAAAGGGATATAAAAGGCGAAATTGTATTGCTTATTGAGGGCAAACTTTCTCAATCCAATGAAGGGGAAATTAGCGGTTCTGAGGGCTAAATGGGCTATTTTGGCATATGTTCAAATTTTTTATGTGCTGAAAATCAACTTTTTAATAAATTTTTGTTGCATCATTTAGCCGAATTGATTTACTTTGCATTCTTGTTTAACGTAAAACAAATTAAATTATGTCAGAAATCAGAGAGAAAATTGTTGCAATTATCGTTGACAAACTGGGCGTTGAGCCAGCAGAAGTTACTAACGAAGCAAGCTTTACCAATGATCTTGGTGCAGACTCACTAGACACAGTTGAGTTAATCATGGAATTTGAAAAAGAATTCAACATTCCCATTCCGGACGATCAAGCAGAAAAAATTGCTACTGTAGGTGATGCTGTCAGCTACATCGAAGAGAAGAAAGGCTAATCTAGTATTTTAATCTAGTAATTTTATGGAGCTAAAACGAGTAGTAGTTACAGGAATAGGTGCTATCACTCCAATTGGAAACGATGTTTCTTCCTATTGGCAAGCGCTGATAAATGGGGTGAGCGGTGCTGCTGATATTACCCGCTTTGACTCATCAAAGTTTAAGACCCGCTTTGCCTGTGAGGTAAAAAATTACAACCCTCAAGATTTTTTCGATCGTAAAGACGCAAGGAAATACGATCTTTATGCTCAGTTCGGATTAATTGCTGCCGACGAAGCTGTCAAAGATTCGGGGCTGCTTGATAGCGGCACTAATCTTGACGAAGTTGGTGTAATTTGGTCGTCCGGCATAGGCGGGCTTATTACTTTTTTTGATGAAGTGAAGGGCTTTGCTACCGGTGATGGTACGCCAAGGTTTAACCCTTTCTTCATACCGAAGATGATCGCTGATATCACAGCCGGTCATATTTCAATTAGATACGGTTTTAGAGGACCAAACTTTGCTACGGTTTCTGCATGCGCATCTTCGGCCAACAGCCTTGCCGATGCCTTTAACTATATCAGGTTAGGCAAAGCCGTTGCCATTGTTACCGGCGGCTCTGAAGCATCTATCAATGAGGCAGGTGTAGGTGGGTTTAATGCGATGCATGCCATTTCAACCCGAAATGATGACCCTGCCACTGCATCACGCCCATTTGATAAGGACCGCGATGGATTTGTTATCGGAGAAGGTGGCGGTGGATTTGTTCTTGAAGAATATGAACACGCCAAAGCACGAGGAGCAAAAATTTATGCGGAACTTGTGGGTGCAGGCCTTTCAGCCGATGCACACCATATGACAGCACCGCATCCCGATGGATATGGAGCACAGCTAAGTATGACACGCGCACTGACTGACGCAGGCCTAAAGCTTGAAGATATTGACCATATTAATACGCACGGCACCTCCACTCCTGTTGGAGATATTGCCGAGCCGAAAGCAATCGTCAATATGTTTGGTGAGCATGCATACAAAATCAGTATCAACAGTACAAAGTCGATGACCGGACACTTGCTTGGAGGAGCCGGTATCATTGAAGCCATTGCCACAGTATTGGCAATAAAAAATGATATTATCCCTCCTACAATTAATCATTTTACAGATGATCCTGAAATTGACAATAAGCTTGACTTTACTTTCCATAAAGCAAAAGAACGAGTAGTAAATGTAGCATTGTCAAATACGTTTGGATTTGGTGGGCATAATGCCTCAGTCATCTTTAAGAAATACATCGCAGGTTAAGTCAGCAGACATACGTATTGTTAAAATAAATTGTAGAAATTGTAAAATCCCTAAATTCTATACAATTTGTACTTTATCAATAAGTTAAAAATATATTTTTCTGCCGATAAAGAACTTGCTCAAGCCATAAAAAATATTTTCGGGTTTGTGCCCGGAAATATTTTTTTGTTTCAGCTTGCCTTTCGGCATAAATCTGCCGCAAACGAAATCGTCAGTGGCTATAAGCTGAGCAATGAGCGCTTGGAATATCTTGGTGATGCGGTATTAAGTGCAATTATTGCCGATTATCTTTTTAAAAAATTCCCGTATAAAAACGAAGGCTTCCTCACCGAAATGCGCTCACGCATTGTAAGCCGCAGCTCGCTGAATAAGTTGTCGCAAAAGCTGGCTTTGGATCAGTTTATTCATATGAATGGCGATGCAAAAGGCATATTTCGTTCGGTGAGTGGGGATGCATTTGAAGCATTTATTGGAGCTTTATTTATCGACAAAGGCTTTAAATACACTAAAAAGATTGTAATAAACCGAATTATTGAGCTGCATGTGGATGTTGACAGCCTCCAAAAGATTGAATTTAATTTTAAAAGTAAAATTTTAGAATGGGGGCAAAAGGAAAAACGCAGCATCGAATTTAATTTGGTTAACGAATTAGGCGAAGGCTTTAAAAAGCAATATGTGGTGGAAGTCCTCCTCGACGGGGAGCAGTTGTCTGAAGCAATCGATTATTCTATCAAAGGTGCTGAACAGCTGGCAGCCGAAAAGGCATGGCCCGTTTTATCTCCCGAAACGCAGTAGATTGCAACTTCTTAAGTCTGCATTTTTCTTGTGATTTTCTAAAATCCAAGTGTGAAATTATAAGATATTTAATCGGTTTGCATCTTGTTTGAGGAAAACAAAAAGCATGAGCGTAAACGCCCATAAGCTCGAGCCGCCATAGCTTACAAAAGGTAAAGGAATTCCTATCACCGGCACCAAACCGATAGTCATGCCGATATTTACGGCAAAATGAAAGAACATGACCGATACAACCCCATATCCATAAATACGGGCAAATTTTGAACGCTGCCTTTCTGCCAGATTAATCAAGCGCGCAAAAAGCAAGAGGAACAAGCTGATAACCAATAATGCGCCAAGAAAGCCCCACTCCTCCCCTACAGTGCAAAAGATAAAGTCAGTACTTTGCTCGGGTACAAAATTAAACTTGGTTTGTGTCCCTTGTAAAAAACCTTTCCCCCAAAAGCCTCCCGAGCCAATGGCAATCTTGGATTGATGCACATTGTATCCGGCACCAAGCAGGTCGTCCTCCAAGCCCAATAACACATTAATGCGGGTTTGTTGATGCGGCTCGAGAATATTGTCAAAGATATAATCCACACTATATGAAAAAGCAGCAAGCCCAATAAGAATTAGCAGCATTCTTAGGATGACCGACCATTTCCGCTTTATCACAAATAAACTGAGGGCAAAGAGTATCAACAGCCCGATAACCACAGCAGTGGGGGTAAAAACGACAGCCAAGATAAAAAGTACAATTGCCACCACACCCAATACAATAGGTAGTCCCGACATTCCTTCGCGGTAAAACACGATGATAAAGGAACCAAATACCAGTGCCGAGCCGGTATCGTACTGAAGCAAGGTTAACACAGCCGGCATCAAGATAATAACTGCCGCAACAACACGTGTTTTAAATCGCTGAAAATCAACGTCTCGACCACTTAAATATGCTGCCAACATAAGTGCAGTTCCAAATTTAGCAAACTCAGCCGGCTGAATTGCAAAACCTCCTATTTGAAACCAGGATTTACTTCCTGCAATCGTAGTTCCAAAAAATAGCACGGCAAGCAGCGATAGCAAGGTAATTGCATAAATCAACCATGCAAATGCCACAAAAAACTTCGGATCAAGCAAGATAATAATAAATCCGAGCAATAATGCCATTCCAATCCATAACAGCTGCTTGCCATAGCGTTGCGACATATCAAATATACTTTGATGTTGTTCGTCATATACAGCTGCATACACACTTAGCCATCCAATCAATGCCAAAGCCAGATACAAAGCAAGTGTATACCAATCAATATTGGATAAAATGTTCTGATTACTTTTAAATATGGTATTGCTTTGTCTCATTGTCATAAATTAAAATCAGCTTCCAAAATTCGGCGTTCCACTGCAGGGCGCAAAATTGTATCTGTCAAAAACAGCTCCATCATCAAGCTTGCGATAGGCGCTGCCCAAGTGCTTCCATATCCGGCATTTTCCACTACTACTGCAATAGCTATCTCCGGCTTGTCGAAAGGGGCAAATGCCATAAACATGGAGTGGTCTTTGCCGTGCGGGTTTTGTACAGTTCCTGTTTTTCCGGCTGCCCGAAATTCATTTGAGCGATAATATCGTGCTGTACCTCCCTCACCCTCAAACACGTCGAGCATTGCAAGCTTAATAATTTGAAAATACTTTTTGTCGACATTCGTTTGCAAAGCCGTAGTAAATTTCGGATCAATAGAAAGGACGGAATCTTGTATCTGCCGCAAAAAATGCGGTGGATAATAGTAGCCTTCATTCCCGATAATTGCTGCTAAATTCGCCAATTGCAAAGGAGTTAAAAGTATTTCACCTTGTCCGATGCTCAACGAACGAACCGTCAATGCATTCCATGAGTTGCGATATATTTTATCAAAATAAGCACGTGAAGGTATATTTCCTGCTACTTCAAAAGGGATATCGGTATTAAATTTACGACCAAGTCCGAAAGCCAGCATCATATTGTACCAATATTCAAAGCCTTCCTTTTGATTTTTAAACCTGCTGCTTGTCAGTGTGCTACGAAAGGTATTCCAGAAAAAAGGATTGCAAGAGTGCTCGATTGCATCTTTTATGGGCAAGGGGCTGATATGGTGATGTGTACAACGAATTGGACTGCTGCCTGGTCCTTGGCAGCTGAACAAGCTGTTTTCAGTGATGGCACCACTTTGTAAGGCAACCAATCCGTTTATCATTTTAAATGTGGAGCCGGGAGAGTAAGTCCCGCTAATAGCACGGTTAATCAATGGTTTGTAGGGGTCGTTTAAGAGTTCTCTAAAATTTTGACCACGTACCCTGCCTACCAACAGATTCGGGTCGTAGCCCGGGCTGGTAACCATAGCCAATATTTCACCGCTTGCCGGATGTATGGCAACAATGCTTCCGGTTTTGTTCTGCATGAGGCGCTCGCCGTATTCCTGCAGCTTGGCATCCAAGCCTAAAACAATATTCTTTCCGGTTTCCGGCAAAGTGTCGTAACGCCCGTCTTGATAGCTTCCTTTATCCCTGTTATGCACATCCACCATCACTACTTTCATGCCTTTTTTCCCGCGCAATATGCGTTCATAAAAGCTTTCAATACCTGACTTTCCGATATAATCTCCCATGCGGTAATGCGAATCGCGGTCCAATTCTGCCTGATTCACCTCTCCAATATCGCCAAACACGTGAGCAGCAATAGGTTGGGGATATTTACGTAAGGTACGCGACTGAAAGAAAAATCCCGGATACTTATACAGCTTTTCAACGATATAGCCGTAATCTTCTTTTGAAATCTGTTCCAAAAATACGGATGACTTGAAATACGAATGCTTCCTAGCCTTCTGCAATCGGGCATAAAACGATTCTTTGTCAATCTTCAACAATTCACAAAACATCAATGTGTCTTCTACTCGTGCCTGCCGAGGAATAATCATCAAATCGTATGCAGCTTCATTATATACCAACAATTGTCCGTTGCGGTCAAAAATAGTGCCGCGAGCCGGATATTGCGTAACAAAACGTAATACGTTATTTTGTGAAGAAAGCTTATAATCCTGATCAATAACTTGCAAATAAAAAATACGCACAAGATAAATTACACCCAGCAGCAAAAATGCCAGGATAATTATATGTTTACGTATTGCAAGATGTTTGTCGGACATTTTAAATAATATATCAGCTTACAAAAATACACCTGAAAGCGTTAAGCCGGCTCACAATATAGTGTCTTTTATAAACAATTAACCTGCATAATTCACCAATTCATAAACTTATCCCTCTAACTTTATCCTAATAAGCTCATGAACATTGCATTAGAGGATTTTAACAGTAAATTAGAAAAGTGTTTATTAGAAAATGAATTTGTTAAAATTTCTGCTATTTCAAGCCTTTGATTTCGTTTATTAGGGCAATATTTAGGCATTCTTACTACCTTTGCACAAGACAAAACAAAGATGAAAAAGTCAAAAGATACAGCACTTAAAGTAAATCAAGGAATTGAACAGCCTGATGCCCTGAATCAGGCAGCTATTGCGCGTTTAAGGAATTTCAAACAAAAGCAGCTTAGCGTTTCGGATTATGTGGATGGCATCCGCCGTGGCGATATCACCATGTTGAGTAAAGCAATTACGCTTATTGAAAGTGTATTGCCTGCACATCAGGAGTTGGCACAAGAAGTGATTGCCGCCTGCCTCCCCTATTCGGGCAATGCGGTCCGTGTAGGTATTACCGGTGTACCCGGCGCAGGAAAAAGCACTTTTATTGAAGCCTTAGGCATGCATTTGGTCAACAAAGAGCAAAAGATTGCCGTTTTGGCTATTGACCCGAGCAGCCAACGCAGCAAAGGAAGTATTTTAGGTGATAAAACACGAATGGAACAATTGGCTACGCATCCGCTTGCATATATTCGCCCCTCGGCATCGGCAGGCACCTTGGGAGGTGTGGCACGAAAAACCCGAGAAAGCATAATATTATGTGAAGCAGCAGGCTTTGATGTGATTGTAATAGAAACAGTTGGGGTAGGACAATCTGAAATTGCGGTACATGCGATGGTGGATTTCTTCTTGCTCGTACTAATAAGTGGTGCAGGTGACGAATTGCAAGGTATTAAACGCGGCATTATGGAAATGGCGGATGGTATTATCATCAACAAAGCAGATGGGGATAATATTTTAAGGGCAAAACGGGCAAAAGCCGAATGTGAAAATGCCTTGCATCTGTTTCCACCGGCTGCATCAGGTGTAAAAACTAATGTGCTAACATGTTCAGCCATCGAGCATCAAAATATTGATGCAGCTTGGGAAATGGTTAAAGATTATATCCGTATCACCAAAGATAATGGCTTTTTTGAACGCAAACGCCTTGATCAAACGGTCGATATCATGCATAGCAGTATTGAAGACAAGCTGAAGTCGCATTTTTATGAAAACCCGATTATACAATCGCTTCTGCCACAGCTTGAAAAAGATATCGTGAATCAAAAAATAACCTCTTATATTGCAGCTAATCAGCTGCTTAACAGATATTACACCGAACTTGGAGAAGCAGAAAAATAGGCTTTTCAGTAAATTACATTCTTAAGGATAAAACTTCTTTCGGCACGAATATATCATTCGCTTGCCGGGCTATCCGACGGCTTTTGATATACACGTCGTACCCATGATGGCATCACCAGCACGCCCATCAACAAATAGGGATAATAACTGAAAAATCGCCATAAAACCGCTAGTGGCAGTGCCCAAGCCAGATTTGGCAATAAATCGCCCAAAAAGCCTTCAAACACAAGCTCAGCCATGCCGCTTCCTCCGGGTGTCGGACTGATTAGCAAAATAATCCACATGGTCAGTTGGCGTGCGTAGACTAAAAAGTGTTCAAATAAACCCAGATGTTCAAAGAAAAAGGCAATAAATATAAAGTTGACCACCCAATATCTTGCCGTCCATGAAAATATTGTAGCTAAAAAAGCTTTTATCCAATATCCAAAAGTTTTGCCCTTCATCTCATTGGATGTCATGATCAATTGGTTAGCCAATTTACGTATTTTCATTCGCCAAGGCCGTAAAAACGGGATCAAAAATATCCATGATAACAGCCATTTAAACGCATGAGGATTGATAAACAAGGCATAGGCCAACGCAAGTGTATAAACAAAAATAGCAAGATAACCTATGACTAAAACTGCGTTTAAACCGGTTGACAATACTACCAAATTTTCTGAAGGGAACACCTTGTTTCCGAATATCAGATACATGAGTGGAACCATTATTATAAAAAACAGCTCATCCAGAAATATGGCAACCAAGACCACTGCGGTACTTTTTCCGGTATTAATCCCCTCTTTATACAAAAAATAAATTGCCGGAGCCGTACCACCTACCACGGAAGGCGAAACAGCTGAGCTGAATTCCCAAAGCATGATTACCTGAAAAGCCTGTTTCCAGCTTAGTTGTTGGTTGGTTAATACCCTAAGCCGATACATATAAGCCCAATCACGAATTACCATCATCAGCATAGCCAATAAGAGTCCCCAAAATGCAGTGCGGGTCCAAACAAAGAAGCCAAATAAATCTTGGTCATAGTTTTTATAAACTATCCAGAATGCAATGCCCAATCCGATTATTAGCGGGTATGCTATTCTTCTGAGCTTAAAATGTTGTGTTATTCCGGCCATTGAATCCAATTTCACTGCAAAAATAATCAAGCAGCTTAAGTGAAACAAAAAGCTGATAGAATATATTGCCGTAATGAAGCAGAAACTTCAATAAATCCACGAAAATGCCACTTTGACGCTTTTAATAAGCTATAAATCGCACATTCAAGCCATTTTGTCAGAGAATAGGCTATCAAATAGGCTTTTTGGGGGATTGGAATATTATTTGAACATTTTAAATCAAACGTAAAAATAAATTAAAATAGGAGAACACATTATGAGTTTAATCAGATTTAATCAGCATCCCGTAAGCTTACTCAGTGAGTTGATGGAAGATTTTGACAAAAACATTTTTTATCGCAACAAAGGCGAAAGCAAAGGCATGGTCCCTTCAGCCAATATACGCGAAACCGAAAACAGCTTTGTACTTGATTTAGCAGTACCGGGCCTCAACAAGGAAGATTTTAAAATTAATCTTGACAGCAATGTGTTGACTGTTTCGTCAGATGTACGCGAAGAAAACGAAGAAGCAAATGAAAAGTACACTCGCAGAGAGTTTTATTACAACAGCTTCTGCCGTTCGTTCACCTTGCCAAAGACTATTGATTTGGACAATATCAAGGCGGATTATAAAGAAGGAATTCTAAGCGTGAATTTACCAAAGCGCGAAGAAGCAAAAGTAGCCATCAACCGTGAAATTGCAATTTCATAAGCTTAAATACAAACACAAGAATAAAGGCTGCCGTTATTTCCAAACGACAGCCTTTATTTTTTTACCACAATAAAACAACAACTAACACAAGACGTCAATAATTGAAACAAGCTTACACTTTTTTTTACGATTTATTGCATAAAAAGTTGTTTTGCGGTGAAAAATGTATACTTTTACCGCAACTTATGCGGTGGTAAAATGTATATACATAAACTAAAAAATTGGACAAACTTTGTTTGGGACAACGAGAAAATCCTCCCAAAGCTAGCTTCTGTACGGCATTTACAAGGGCGTTTGCTTGGTCGTATGGAAAGTTTAGGCTTTGATTTTACCGAGCGTGCCACATTGGAATCGCTTATTTTAGAAGTGGTAGATACTTCAAGAATTGAAGGAGAATTTTTAAATCCAGAATTGGTTCGCTCATCAATCGCACGAAAGTTAGGAATTGAAAATGCTGATTTTGTAAAAACAGCTCGAAATATTGAAGGAATAGTTGATGTTATTTTAGATGCTACTCAAAATTTCGACCAAGCTCTTACACAGAATCGGCTTTTTGGCTGGCATAATTCACTATTCCAAACAGGCTATAGTGGGTATGTGCCGATTGATGTTGCAAAATATCGTTCAGGAGGAATAAAAGTAATTTCCGGGAATTTTGGCAGAGAAAAAATACACTTTGAAGCACCCTCAGCCGATCGAGTGCCACACGAAATGGAGCAATTTTTAGATTGGCTGAATAACGATGATAGTTTGGACTTGGTGTTAAAATCAATTATTGCACACTTTTGGTTTGTTAGCATTCACCCTTTCGATGACGGCAACGGACGTATAGCCAGAGCTATTTTGGATATGTTGTTAGCGAAAAGCGACCAAAGTAAGATTCGTTTTTATAGTTTGTCAAACCAAATTTTCAAAGAACATAAAAAATATAACAACACAATTGAAAAAGCTCAAAAAGCAACACAAGACATTACGCAATATTTAGAATGGTTTTTGGGATGTTTTGAAAGAGCATTATTGGCAAGCGAACAAAACCTGGAAATTATTTTGGATAAAGCACACTTTTGGGACAAGCATAAATCAACCAATATCAATGACAGACAACGATTTGTAATCAATTATTTATACGATAGCTATGATAAAGAATTCGGATATTTACGGACATCAATTTATGCGAAACTCGTCAAATGCTCAACCGACACGGCATTGCGAGATTTACAAGATTTAGTTGTGAAAGGAATGATGAAATCTGAAGATAGCGGTAAAAAAACAAATTATAGCATTGTGAGTCCCAAAAACATCAGAATACCGAAAATAACATCTAACCTGCTTAATTCATGAATCTAATTTGATAATAAACAAGTTTTTAAATTACCAATAAAGTCTACTAACAAACAGAATATAAACATATTACGATAAATTTAGATTGACTAGCTTATGAATTGGTGAATTATGCAGGCTAAAACTAAAACGAATTAGCCATGGCAAAAGCCGACAAATATTTTGTAATAGAGCAAGTTAGGTGTTTCATATGAAACTTTTTTGTAACTTTGAACATGCAGCCTTGCTTCAAAGGTAGTGCTACAAAATCCACTTCCTCGCAAAGTCGCAAAATCTCAGCAATCATCATTAGAAACGGCATAAGATTTGTGGTTTTATAACATTAAAAAGGAGAATGATGAAAAGTTTAATCCGGATAACACTGCTGCTTGCGTTATTTTTTACAGCTTGTCAAAAAGAAGACGACAACACCCCACAAGCCAATTGCGAATTTGTAGATTTCAAATATTATGAAGGGGCAAAAGATAATTTAGGAAAACTTCAAAAAAATTACATTTTGATTGGGGTTGATACAAGCTATAGCGACAAGCAAATTCAAGATTTTATTTCAACAATAAAATATTTTGACCAAAAATATTCGTATAAAATTAATGCATATGCACAATACAAGTTCAAAGAAATTCCGTTACGACTTAAATCACCCAAAAGCTGTGAACAAATCACGTATATCATCTCAGAATTAGAGAAAAATACACTTATTGCCTATGCGCATTATACAATGCAAACGGACAACTGCCAAAACCTAATTTGGGAAGAAATCGGAAATCTTTGTGTAAACAGTTACGGAAGTAATTTTTATGTGAAAGTTTTTGATGAGAACGATTTGACTGATTTGAATCAAATTATTGCAGAGACAAATACAGAATTGGTAAATCAAAACGAATTTATGCCAAAATTGTTTGAATTAAGAGCTACAAAAAATTCTGAAGGAGATGCCTTAAAAATGGCAAACTACTTTTATGAAACTAGACTTTTTGAGTATTGCGAACCGGGAATTTCGAAATATCCTGTGGAGTAAAAACGTATCGCCAACAGCTGATTTGCAGCTATTTATAAGATAGAAATAGTTAAAAATACATACCTAGACAGCATAAAACCAATGAATATGAAACAGTTAAGTGTAATTGGGCTTGTCTTGCTTATGTTGACAGCATTTATCGGCTGCAACAAAGACGATCAACTAATTGATAGCGATAAGCTGTGTCCGCATCTCAATATTGAGAATATTAAAAAAATAATTCCCATCATTAATGACTATTTGGCTAGTTTACCAAGCAGCAATAGTTCGTCAGAAGATGAGCAGAATATTCAGGCTTTAACAAAATGGCTGAAATCAAGTTCGTGTATTATTGATGCACAAATTATATGTGTATCATGTATTTATACACTTCCGACACAAAGCGAAGTCAGTTTTACATTTAAAGAAGGAGAAGCAACATACGAAGTAACTCTTGATATTATCATGACCGAACCATTAAGAGCGACAATATGTAAAATTCAATGAGCAAGCAATGAAACAAATGTAAGTTTGAAAAACACTGAAAGTTACAGCCGTAGTTTTGTGTCAGGAGATGATACCTCTATACCGGTTCAGGCACAACATTATGAAACAAGTGAAGTTGTGATTGATGAAAGCACAAATATGAATGTGGAATATCGTTACAAACCGACTCCCGGCTTTGTAGGCAATAATGTTGTTATTCTTGAGATTTATTATAATAAGGCAGGAGAACACAGTTCTGCATATACGGAAACAGAAAAAATCAACTTTACAATAACGAACTAAGCTGGTTTTAAAAGAGCTAAGTTCAATATAGAAGTGCAACAAAAATAATTTGAAAACACCACTATACTA
>CAZDWA010000014.1:0-37939 GCA_964509065.1 uncultured Lentimicrobiaceae bacterium | reverse complement strand
CGTCCCATGATAGCGGCTCGCACTTTCTTTGAGTGATAAATATTTTTGTTCAATATCTTGAAACAAGCTGTCAGCCAATGCTGAAGTACCGCTCAACAATCCTATTAATCGCAGCCACTCTGCACGCCCAAGCGGATCGGTTTCAAAGTAATCTGTCCATGCCAAAAGCGGAAATCCGGCTGCGACCAATTGATGAGGCAAACCACGTGCATCAGGGCTTACTAAAATAATATCGGCTGCCAAATTACTTATAAGCTCCAGCTTGAAATGAGCATCCGAAGCTACTTCTATCACTTCCCCTGATTTCAATAACTCCTTCATTCGGCTATTTTGCACGAAACCGGCTTCTGATATACCTTTTATCATGCTTTCTTTTCCAAGCATAAGAAAAGGACCCCATTGTGTAGCTGACATGGCAAGTACTTTATCAATTTCAGATAAAATAATATCCGGATATGCGTGTGCGGGCAGCTTGGCATCCTTCTTCATCAGATAACATCTTTGCAATACATTATCAGTGGTATAAGGGTCAAAAATTACAATTTCATAATACGTATCTGTTTGATTTACACGGAATCCTTTTGCATATTTTGGAAATTCAAAAATTGGTTGAGACTCACTAATTTGCATCTCAGACGGGCTCTGCATGCATCCGGTCAGCAAATATGAACATGCAAATAATAGTAATGCGATCAACTTAGGATAAAACACGGGTTTCTTCATATGCTCATCCCTTCTCATCAAAACAAATCCGCTTCAAAGTCATCTCGTTCCAAAAGTAGGATAGAGTGTTGAGGTACAATGTAATATCTTTTATCCCGATATTGAATTTCAATCGCTCCTTTTTGCAAGAAAATAGCCTTATCCCCTATTCGCGCTTGGAGTGGCAGGTATTTAGCTTCACCATAATTCTGCTTCCAAGGCTCCAAATCATCATCCATAACCGGCAGCGGATAGCCCGGTCCTACTTTTACCACATAGCCGCTTTGAATTGCTTCTTTCTCATTATATCCCGGTGGTAAAAATAAACCGGATCTGGTTTTATCGGGATTGGAAAGCGGTTTAATAAGTACCCTATCCCCTACTACAAGTAGTTTTGAGAGCTTTTCTTGATTATTTTCCATTGAAACTGCCTAAAATTGCTTGTCAAAAATACAAAAACAGGGCTTTTAATACTGTGAGGAGCACAAATTATAGGTATTTTTGTAGCGAAGAAACATATAAACAGCAATATTTAAGGAGGATAAGCCATGAGATTTTTCATGTTTCGTACAAATAAGCCACGTCAATTTAACTATATACCCAGATATTTTAATCCGGAAAAGGAAGCTTGGAAAAAAAGAAAAGCTGAATTAAATCTGGAAACCGAGCTAAGCAAGCAGGAAGAGCTCCGGATGCAGATACGATCAAAATGGCATCCACAACAACAGGCTGATTCGTACAGCCGCTATCGGAAATTCACAATGATTGTATATTTGGGCATTGTTTTACTCGGACTGTACCTAATTTTCTTTACGGATATGGTAGAAAACTTCCTCTTAGCTTTTGGTTTGGGTAAATAATTTTTTGAATAATTACATATGAGCGATATCATAAAACTATTACCAGAATCGGTTGCAAATCAGATTGCTGCAGGTGAAGTAATACAGCGTCCGGCTTCTGTCGTCAAAGAATTACTTGAAAATGCCATCGATGCCGGAGCCGATCAAATTGATTTGCTTGTCAAAGATGCAGGAAAAACACTTATTCAGGTTTCGGATAACGGCTGCGGATTATCGGTTACGGATGCCCGAATGGCATTTGAACGGCATGCCACATCAAAGATTACACAAGCAAATGATTTATTTGCTATCCGTACCATGGGTTTTAGAGGTGAAGCATTGGCAAGTATTGCAGCTATTGCACAAGTTGAACTGAAAAGTAGAACCCATGATGCCGAGCATGGCAACCTTATACGAATTGAAGGTTCAGTGGTAAAATCACAAGAAGTATGTGTGTGCCAAGCCGGTACCACCATAGCCGTTAAAAATTTATTTTTCAATGTGCCGGCAAGGAGAAACTTTTTGAAATCAACTACTGCTGAGCTGAAACATATCTTGGATGAGTTTTACAGAGTGAGCCTGATACATCCCGAAATTGGTTTTAAACTCATACAAGACGATAAAGAACTATTTCATCTGATAAAAGGGAATTTCAAACAACGTATTGTCGCTTTATTTGGAAATGTATATAATGAACGGCTTTTAAGTGTACAGCAATCCACTGAAAATCTGGATATTGATGGCTTTATAGTAAAAGCGCAATTTTCCAGAAAAACCAGAGGCGAACAGTATTTCTTTGTAAATAATCGTTTTATACGACATCCCTATCTTCATCATGCGGTAGAAAATGCGTTTCACGAACTTCTGCCGAAAGATAGTTTCCCCGGATATTTTTTACATATTCAAATTGATCCGTCAGAGATTGACATTAATATCCACCCTACGAAAACAGAAGTCAACTTTCAAGATACTAAACTGATTTATGCCATCATTCATTCTGCCGTAAAGAAAACACTCGGACAATATAATCTAAGTCCACAGATTGACTTTGAAAATCCGGATTCGGCAACAAATATTGATTTTGGCGATATAAGTAGGGCAAATCGTCCTATCCAACAGCCGCAAGTAGCTTTTAATCCGGATTATAATCCATTTAGCAATCCAATGCCGCAAAACAAGCATTGGCAATCCAAGCCAACGGATACATCTGAAAATTGGCGACTGTTTTATGAAAATCAAAATAAATCGGGAGATGAGTTGGAGCAGATTTCAGCAGACAATCAAACATCTCGAAAAGCAATAAGTGGTTCCGGTTTTATTCAGATTCAAGGACATTTTATCTTAAGCCCCGTTAAATCCGGTTTGCTAATAGTCGATCAGCATCTCGCACATTGGCGTATCTTATATGAAAAATATATGGCTCAGCTTGGAAACAGAAAAGCAGGCTCACAACAAGAGTTGTTCCCACAAACAATACAATTAAATGCCGGTGATGCTGAAATCTTGTCAGATATTTTGGATGATTTAAGATTACTCGGATTTAGTATCGAAAGCTTGGGATCACGTACATTTGTAGTCAGTGGAAGCCCTCAAGGATATGAGGATAAGGATATTACAGAAACAATTGAGCATATGCTGGAGATGTACAAAATCAATCAAACTGATTTACAGATGGATCAGAAGCAAAATCTGGCACGCTCTTTGGCAGCTAATCTTGCCGTAAAATACGGGCAAAATCTTAGCGAATATGAAATGAGTAAACTGATAGATCAGTTGTTTGCCTGTGAAATACCGGCACTTGCCCCAAATGGCAATAAAATTTTCACTACCGTTAAATCGGAAGATTTAAATCAATTTCTTAAACAAGCGTAATATTATCTATGTCGCAATTTAGACCTACCGGTTTCCAGGTGCTGCCGCCTGTTGTAAAAAACCTATTGATAATTAATGGCTTATTCTTTTTAGCCAGCCTTTCATTTGAAAATGCATTAGGCATAAATCTAACCCGTATTTTAGGCTTGCATTTTGTTTCGGCCGAATATTTTCGTCCCTATCAATTTGTAACTTATATGTTTATGCATGGCGGCTTTACACATATTTTATTTAATATGTTCGCCTTGTGGATGTTTGGAAATGTACTAGAAAATGTTTGGGGAGGAAAACGTTTCCTCACCTTTTATATGATTACCGGCATTGGCGCAGGCATTACCTATACCGTATGGATTTATTTTCAGATGCGCCCCGATTTACAACTGATAAATGCATTTTTAGACAATAGAGATATCGAACATTTGGGGGTATTGACCTCGTCTCATACATTTCAGATAAGTAAGTATTCGGGCAGCATTTGGACTGCCTTTCAAGAGTTTCAAAACAATGTCCGATATTTAAGCTTACATCCTGATAATCAGGAAGCATTCCAAGCCGCTACAAACTTTATCGTGGATTATAAAACTTATTTTTTAAATCGTTCGGTTGTGGTAGGTGCCTCAGGAGCTGTTTTTGGTATTTTGCTTGCATTTGGAATGATGTTTCCAAATTCACTCATTTATATTTACTTTGCGTTTCCCATAAAAGCCAAATATTTTGTTATACTTTATGGCGCTTTTGAGCTTTTTGAAGGAGTTATGAATCGTCCCGGAAATAATGTAGCCCATTTTGCACACCTTGGTGGTATGCTTTTTGGTTATTTCCTAATACGATACTGGAAAAGGAAAGGTGAATTAAAATCATTATGATGTATAATTACGGTAGAAAGCCGCCACTTGATAGGGTTCGGGATTTTTTTAAAAAGCCCGCCGTCTTGCCCCGATTGATACTAATTAACGCGGCAATATTCGTATTGGTGTATGTAACAAACCTGTTTTTCTGGTTGTTTCAGTACCAAACAGCAAACGGTCTTTCTTTTATCACCAATTTATTAGCCGTTCCCGCCTCAATAAATAGTCTGCTGCTAAAGCCCTGGACACCATTTACCTATATGTTTTTGCATGAAGGCTTTTTGCACCTCCTGTTTAATATGATTATATTGTTTTTTGGGGCAAGTATTTTTTTACAATATCTCAATGAGCGCAAATTACTTGCCACCTATATATTTGGTGGTTTGACCGGTGCTTTGTTTTATATTGCCGCATACAATATTTTCCCTGTTTTTACTTCTTCCGAACTTCCTTCAATCGCATTGGGTGCCTCCGCATCCGTACTTGCAATATTAATTGCAGCAGCAGTATATGTGCCTCAATATATGGTGAATCTGGTTTTAATCGGTCCGATTCGCATGAAGTATATTGCAATAATTATTATCGTAATTGACTTTTTCAGTATTCAAGGAAGTAATCCCGGAGGACATATCGCACACCTTGGCGGTGCATTCTATGGCTTTTTATTCGCTTGGACTATGAGGGGTAAAATCTCATTACCCTCCATAAAACTACCATCCTTCCTAAAAAAGAAACCCACTTCTACACAAAGGAAAGCGGGCAATTATAACGAAAGACCCTTAAGCGATGACGAATATAATACGCGAAAAGCCACACAGCAACAAGAAATTGACCATATATTAGATAAAGTTTCAAAATCAGGATATGATAGCTTAAGCCCTAGGGAAAAGAAAATTCTTTTCAGCAAAAGCTCAAAACCATAGCCAATTTTGATTATGAAAAAGAAAGAAACAAAATGGTTTTCATTCATACGTTCAGTATTTTTAGTATTACTGAGCCCTTTTGTGATATTTCTTGCATTTCTGCATATTGCAGCCTTGTCAGCAGCTTTTATCCCTCCCATTAACTTCCCTTTAGTAGCAGTATTCGGACTGATTTTACCATTTACCTTTATTCTGACTCTTATCAGCATTCCTATTTTACTGCTGCTCAAAAGCAAATGGATACTACTACAATTGCTCCTGCTTATTTTCAGTATACCTTCTATGCGCAACTTCGTGCATATCGGCAGCGAAAAGAACTTAGAAGCCGACATTCATTTAACTTCATATAACCTACTGGGTTACAGAGGTTTTCAGCCTACAAACAATAAAATGGAGCCTGTAGATGGAATTAATAACTACCTGGCTCAGAAAACGAATGATATTATCTGTTTACAAGAGTTTCGCAGCTGGTCAGGCAATCTAAAGCAAGATATAGAAACATTAAAACTGAAATTGGGTTTCCCGTATCATAAAACGGAATTGTATTGGACAAAAGGCGGTTTAACCACAGACTCTTATCTGATTCTAAGTAAATATCCAATTATACATTCCGGAACAATAACTGCTTCTACTCGACGAAATATCGGAATTTTCACAGATTTACAGCTTGATAATCAGACCCTTCGTGTTTTCACCATTCATCTGGCTTCTTTTGGATTGAAGGCGGATGAAATTGAAATGTTCGGTGAAGCAGCTGCAATGGAAATTGAAAAAGTGAAACAGCATGGCAAATCAGTTATTGCCAAACTGGTAAATAATTTCAGACTTCGCCATATAGAAGTTGAAAGCTTAATGCATGCCATTGATACGACCACTATACCCATCATCATTTGCGGAGATGTAAACGAAACAGCGGCTTCATATATTTATAGGGAGTTGCGCAAAAAGAACCTGATTGATACCCACCCCCAAGCAGGCAGTTTTTTTGGTACTACTTATGCCGGTAAACTTCCTTTATTACGTATCGACCATATCTTACATTCTCAAGAGTTTACAACCTCATATTCAAAAACAGATGAAGTAGAATGGTCCGATCATTTTCCGCTACGCGTTGGATTACAATTAAAAAACAACAAATAATACTTGAATAATTTCTCGTATTTTTGCGTTTCAAGATTAAAACTAAGAATGGAAATCATTCATGAAATTTAAACTGCACGCTAATTTCAAGCCCACCGGTGATCAGCCTGAAGCCATCAAACAGCTTGTGGATGGCTTAAATCGAGGCGATAAGGCACAAACCCTATTAGGGGTTACCGGTTCAGGAAAGACATTCACCGTCGCCAATGTTTTGGAAGAAGTGAATCGCCCTGCACTGGTATTGAGCCACAATAAAACCCTTGCTGCACAACTGTATGGCGAGTTTAAACAGTTTTTTCCGGAGAATGCAGTAGAATATTTTGTTTCCTATTATGATTATTATCAGCCTGAAGCTTTTATCCCGGTCACAAATACCTATATCGAAAAAGATTTATCAATAAATGACGAGATAGAAAAACTGAGGCTCAGTACAACCTCTGCCCTGCTTTCAGGAAGGAAAGATTTAGTAGTTGTGTCGTCCGTCTCCTGTATTTATGGTATTGGAAATCCTGACGATTTTACGAATAACACAATTTTCCTATCAGTAAATCAACGCCTTAGCAGAAACTTTTTACTCCAGCAATTGGTGAATGCATTATACAGCCGTAGCATAGTGGAATTAGCCCACAGCCAATTCAGAGTAAAAGGCGATACCGTGGATGTATTTCCTGCATATCTGGATATTTCCTACCGAATCGTATTTTGGGGCGATGAGATCGAAAGCCTTGAAACAACAGATCCGTTAACAGGAAAAACAATTGAAAAAGTAGAGCAGCTCACCATTTATCCGGCAACCATATTTGTTACCTCCCCGGATAGAATGAAAACGGCCATACTTCAGATTCAGCAAGATTTATTCAAACAAGTGGCATATTTCCGTGAAATAGGAAAAAATGATGAAGCACGCCGACTTGAGGACCGAGTTACATACGATATCGAAATGATGAAAGAACTCGGGTATTGTAGCGGCATCGAGAACTATTCGCTTTATTTCGACGGTCGAAAGCCGGGAAGTAGACCGTTTTGCTTACTGGATTATTTTCCGGAAGATTATATCACCATTATTGATGAAAGCCATGTCACCATACCACAGATTCGTGCCATGTATGGAGGTGATCGATCGCGCAAACAAATTTTGGTGGAATATGGTTTCCGACTGCCTGCAGCTCTGGATAACCGACCTTTAAAGTTTGACGAGTTTGAAGCATTATCAGGACAAACAATTTATGTGAGTGCAACACCGGCAGATTATGAATTACAGCAGTCGGAAGGTGTCATCGTAGAACAGCTGATTCGTCCTACCGGACTTTTAGATCCAATTATAGAAGTGAAACCTTCTAGGAATCAGATTGATGACTTATTGAATGAGATTCAGCTGACCATCGAAACAGGACAACGTGTACTTGTTACCACGCTGACTAAAAGAATGGCGGAAGAGTTAACAAAATATCTTCATCGACTGGATATCAAAAGTCGTTATATACATTCGGATGTGGATACACTTGAACGAGTTGAGATACTCCAAGGACTTCGCGGCGGCGAATTTGATGTACTTGTCGGGGTTAACCTGTTGCGCGAAGGCCTTGACCTGCCCGAAGTAAGCCTGGTAGCAATTTTGGACGCAGATAAAGAAGGGTTTTTACGCTCTGAACGATCATTGACCCAAACAGCAGGACGTGCAGCAAGAAATGTAAATAGCAAAGTGATCATGTATGCCGATACAATTACCGGCTCCATGCAACGAACCATTGATGAAACAAACCGTAAGAGAGAAAAACAAATGGCGTATAATGAAAAGCATGGTATCACTCCCAAATCAGTGGTGAAATCTATGTTTGATGTCCTTGGAAGGAAAGCTACCGAATCCGGAACAGAAGATAAGACCTATGGCAGCACACACGAGCTAAGTATTGCAGCCGATCCCGTAATTCAATACTTGCCCGCAGAGCAATTAAAGAAGGTGATCCAAAAGAATAAAGACAGCATGACAGAAGCAGTAAAAGAGCTTGATTTCATTGAAGCAGCACGCTTGCGAGATGAAATTGCAGATTTGGAAGAGCTGTTAAAAGAAAGAGGCAAATAGTTTTTGATACATTGATGCTTTCTGTGAATCAACGACTTAAATAAAACAATTTAGCAAACAAAAATCCAAGTATCAGCCTAAAATTAAAATGTTTGAAAACTTAGTTATTCTTATTCAAATAATTTTAGCATTTTTGTAGAGATTCTTCCTTGTATAGCTAATTGAGGCATACATAGACTTTATGAAAAATATTATGAAAGACAAGCTGCAACTCCAAATTTTATTGGTAGAAGATGAGCCTCTGAATCAAAAATACGCAATAAGGATTTTAGAACAAATGGGGCATAAAGTATGCCTTGCCGATACCGGCATTATGGCAATAGGAATGTACAAAAACAAAGAATTTGACTTAGTACTTATAGATTTTCACCTACCGGATATCAACGGCATGGAAGTCACCAACAGCCTGCATCAGCTGGATGTTGTAAAAAGGCGAGCTCATTCCATTCCAATAATAGCAGTTAGCTCTATGAATCCCTCAGATGCAACTTTACACTTTAATCAAGCAAATGTGGATGCCTTTTTATTTAAACCATTCCGCCCCGATGAGTTGGAACAAATCATTACGGAAGTGATTGAAAAAAGGCATCCCGATAAACAACAAAGAGTTAACTGATTAGAGCAAAAAGCTTAAGTCGGTACCCGGCTCATATTCATTTGGTTCGCTACCAAACTTAAATAATCGAAGCTTTTTATAGCCTTCAAGGCTGAGTTTACCATTATCTAATTCCAACAAACTAGCTTCACGAAGTCCAGCCACAACCATATCTTGATTAATAGCAAGGAACTCTTCAATTCGTTGTTGCCTTGTTTCGCCTCCGTGTCCTTCAGGGTTTGCATCCAAATAATGTGGATTAATTTGGAAAGGAATCAAGTTCAAACAACTGAAATCGCTGGGTTGAGTAATCGGCATATCATTGGTAGTACGTAAACTGGGACATGCTACGTTTGAGCCGGCACTCCATCCAATATAAGGTGTTTCGCCTTTTACTTTTTCACGAATCAAATCCATAATACCTTGCTCATGCATTTGAGCCACAAGATGGAAGGTATTTCCACCACCTACCACAATGCTTTCAGCTTCCTGAACAGCTTTTTTCGGGTCTTCAAACTGATGAATGGATTTAATATTCAAACCTAATTCTTTGAATACGCCGGCTACACGGCTTTCATAAATATCATATGATTTTTTAAGACTTTCGATAGAAAGCCCCATCCCTGCATATGGAATAAACAATAAGTTTTGTATTCCATGCTTTACACAAAAATCCTTGATAAACGGACGTGGCCAGCCTAAATATTCTTCCCCGGCATTGGTGGAGTTACTAATAAGTAATAGCTTCATAATAAATAAATTAAAGGTTAATATTTTTTTGTTTCCTTTTAGTTTCACGTTTAAAATTTGCTCTAAATATGGAAAAGCGTTTATCCCCTTCCAACTTATGCAATAATTGATTTATTTCTTCATTTTCAACATTCTCTACATAAAATTCAGCCAAAACAAGTGCGAGATTTTGCTGAAGTTCACGTGTATCTCGCGAAATAAAACTTTGATTCGAAAGAATTCCCATTAAAGACATAAGCTCCGTAACTTGCTTAAGTTGCAAAAAATAATGCATTGCTTCTATCGTAAACTCCGAATTATTTTCTGAAGCAAGGTACTCAAAAAATTGAAGATGTACTACATCAATGCGATCGAGTTCATAAGATGAAATTTGACTATCCAACAAGATATATTCAGTAATTGCTTCTTTTAAAGCTTTAGTAGAAATAAGCCTCATAATATGCTTATATTCTTTTTGATAAAGAAAATACAACTCGTATTCTTTATACATATCTGTAGCTGTTTCAACATTCAAATTACAGGTCGGATTATTTTCTGCTGTTGCTATAATTTCAATTAGTTTATCATGAATCTTATCAGGTCTTTTCATGAGAATATCTTGAGAAACCTCAGCCATCAACTGCTCAATTCGGAACTTATTATTCAGACAAATTCGTTCAATCATTTGTTTCTCATAAGCGGCAAATGCACTTAAAACATCAGAATCCGCCTCCAAGCCATACTGATTCGCATTCATCTTTGAAAAGTCATACAAATTACTCGCTTGTTCCAATTCATTAGCCCATGCTTTTAATCGGGCTTCTCTTAATGCATTTAAAACAGTCGTTTTTGTATCTTCCACTAAATGAGGGTCCACAGTTTCTAAAGCCCCATCACTATATAATGCACGATTTGTGGTATCAATATTTTTTGCGGTTTGTTGGTTTATTTTTGAAAGTAAAGTAGCAGCTTCACTCGCTTTATGAAGAAAAACCATATGGTCTTGACGATAATCCATTGCTTGCTGCAGGCGGATTCTGGATTGCTCGATTTTATTTTGTTGCAAAAGCGTTTCAGCATTATTGACCAAACTGATAAAAATCGCATGATGCGCACTTTTTAAAGCCTCGTTAATTTCTTCCTTATATTTAATATTGTAAAAGTTATTTGCTGCAGTATTTGCGGCATCCAAAAGATAAGTTGCATGATTATATTGGGTTTGCTCCAATGCTCTTTGTGCCACATCCAGATATGCTTTTATCAAATCATCTGACTGATCAGGAAGCTGAGAAATATGTTGTTGCTCCAGCTTTTCTTTAATAAAGACAATAGACTTTGATTGATATGACTCGGCAAGTTCCTCATTACCAACACGTATTGCTTTGGCAGCAATTTGCAGATGAGATTGTAAAATACCTAGTTTAGCTGCATCAATACGCGCCATTACGGGTGTGCTTTCAAACCTAAATCCATAATATCGACTTAAGTCAACGGCATCTTCATAAAATTTTAACGCATTTGCTAAATCAGACTTCTCATAATAGTCATCTGCAAAATAAACCAGCTCATCAGACAGGAATGAAGCAGCTAAATCAGGCTTATCAAGCGGACTAATCTGTTGTAAATAGGAAGCAAAATCTTTATTAAAACAAATTCGATTTATACGACTTAAGAAATCAGTATCACGATAATCGTGTTTGATTAGGCCTTCTTGAGCATATTGTAAGGCTGAAAAATAATATTTAATAATAATCGCCGTCTTTTCAGAAGTAATTGATTGATTATCAATCAGCTGACTAAACAAGGTCTCATAACGTCTGTTCAAACGCTCAGCAATAATCAAATGCTCGCTCAAGCTATTTGCTTCATCAAGCAATCCATACTTATTAACCTGATTTTGAACCTGTTCAGCTATAAGCAGAGCTTTTCTTAAATTATCGCGATATGTAAATAAACTCTCTAAAGATGCAGCAAAATCCGCCTCTTGTTTATTTGACATGGAAATTAAAACATCCAAATAATTTATTGCTGCCCGATAATTGTCTATTGCTGCAAAGATTTCCGCAAGCTGTTCTTTTTGTGCATCATTGTATTCATTGAAGCTAAAATTACAGCCAAACTCATCAAAAGCATCATGCATATTCAAGCCAAAAAGTGAAATTACGGTATCTTTAGAATGCGTTAAGATCTCAAACGGATATGAAACCGGTTTTCCTTTGCTGCTATATAAATCTACAACGCCCAGCAGTTTATTTGGTATAAGCCATTCTTTTAAATCAAATCCCCTATAAGCTGTATTTTCGGTTACATGCTGATTTCCAATATATAACATCAGAGATAATTGTTTATCATCCAAAATCTCCGAGCGAATACTCCAGTCAAAATGATGTATTAATTTAATACGGGCTTCACTCAGTCCCACAGCAGTTGCCAGGCTGTGAAGTACAAATTGGTTATTAGCGGATTTATGTGTTACGGACGACTGCCAATCTACGGGCAATGATACAGTCTGCCGTTCTTGTGCCGTACTCGAAAAGGCACAGCACAAATACAAAGCAATAATTACTTTAAAACGAACAAAATGCATCATATGAATTATGATGCAAAAATAGCGAAAAGCCTTCACATTCCATACTATAGTCGCTGCTTTATTCGCTTTAAGTCAATAAAAAACCTCTCGGCGAATTGGCTGAGAGGTTTCTTAAATGTTATGTATCGTACGCTATTGTACTTGATCCACAATTGCTTTAAAAGCTTGAGGATTGTTAAGAGCAAGGTCTGCAAGTACTTTACGACTAAGTTGAATATTGTTCTTATTCAATTTTCCCATGAATACACTGTAGGACATACCGTATTCGCGTGCTGCTGCATTGATACGCATAATCCATAATGAACGGAAATAGCGTTTCTTGGTGCGACGGTCACGATATGCATACAACTGTCCTTTTTCGTAGGAGTTCTTTGCTACTGTCCAAACATTTTTCCTGCGGCCAAACTGACCTTTTGTCAGCTTCAGGATTTTTTTTCTTCTGGCCCTTGATGCTACAGAATTTACTGATCTTGGCATTTTTTTCTAATTTTTCATCATAGCGCCCCACTTCTTGGGAACTTTGTGGCTATGACAAAGTTAAACATTAATTAAATTTAAAATTAAAGCATTTCTCGAATATTCTTCTCATCAGCTTTGGAAACCAATCCACTATACGTCAAATTACGTTTTTGCTTTTTGGTTTTCTTTGTGAGAATGTGACTCTTAAAAGCATGCTTTCTTTTAATCTTACCGGAAGCTGTAAGCTTAAAGCGTTTTTTTGCTCCGGAAATTGACTTCATCTTTGGCATTGCAAATGATTGTTTATGATTTATTGATTATCTATTACTATTTTTTAGGAGCGATGATCATAATCATCCTTTTACCTTCGAGCTTAGGTAAGTTTTCAACTTTACCGTATTCTTCAAGCTCTTGAGCAAATTTCAAAAGAATAATTTCACCCTGATCTTTATAAACAATTGACCTTCCTCTGAAAAACACTTCCACCTTTACTTTGGCACCTTCCTCCAAAAATTTCATGGCATGTTTCAGCTTAAAATCAAAGTCATGATCATCAGTATTGGGTCCCAATCTGATTTCTTTTACCACTACTTTGGCCGACTTGGCTTTAATTTCTTTTTGTTTCTTCTTTTGCTCGAAGAGAAATTTCTTATAATCCAAGATGCGGCATACCGGTGGGTTAGCAGATGGTGATATTTCTACCAAATCCAAGCCCATCGAATCTGCCATTGCCAAAGCTTCACGGATAGGTACAATTTGTGTATCTACTCCTTCACCTACTACACGAACGATAGGTGCCGTAATCTTTTCATTAATGGCATGCGGATCTTCTTTCTTTTGAAATCCTCTTCTGGGTCTGGGTGATCTTCCTCTGAATTGTGCTATAGTTTTGTCCTCCTTAACTAAAAATTAATATATTTATTTGATACTCTGTTATTTATATTATATATCATGAACACTATCAACCTCTTTCTGAATACGTTCAGCAAAGGCTTCCAATGTCATGACACCTAAATCTCCTTCTCCGTGTTTGCGTACAGAAACGGTATTTTCTGCTTCCTCTTTCTCCCCTACTATCAGCATATACGGAATCTTCTTCAGCTCGGCATCCCGAATCTTACGACCGGTCTTCTCACTTCGTTCATCAATGAGGGCGCGAATATCGGCATTTTGCATAAACTTTAAAACTTTTTGTGCATAATTTTGATATTTTTCACTGATTGGCAGGATGATAAGCTGCTCAGGGGTAAGCCAAAGCGGGAAATTTCCTGCACAATGCTCTATCAAAACCGCCACAAAGCGTTCCATCGATCCAAATGGTGCACGATGTATCATCACCGGCCTATGCTTCTCATTATCACTACCTACATAGCTGAGGTCAAAGCGTTCTGGAAGATTGTAATCAACCTGTATAGTTCCGAGCTGCCATTGTCTGCCAAGTGCATCTTTGACCATAAAGTCCATCTTCGGACCATAAAATGCGGCTTCACCTTCAACGGTAGTGGCGTTCAGCCCTTCTTCTTCAGCTACCTCGATAATTGCTTGTTCCGCTTTTCTCCAGTTTTCATCGGAGCCGATATATTTTTCGGGAGTATTCGGGTCGCGAAGTGAAATCTGAGTGACAAAATCTTTGAAATCCAAAGCAGTAAAGATTTTCATAATGATTTTTATCACTGCTTTAAATTCAGTTTTTATCTGGTCCGGTGTACAAAAAATATGGGCATCATCTTGTGTAAACCCACGTACACGCGTTAAACCGTGCAATTCACCACTTTGCTCATAGCGATATACGGTACCAAACTCAGCAAAACGAATGGGCAAATCTTTATATGAACGAGGTTTCGCATTGTAAATTTCACAGTGATGCGGACAGTTCATAGGTTTTAGGAAAAATTCCTCGCCTTCAATCGGTGTGGTAATTGGTCTAAACGAATCCACTCCGTACTTTTCGTAATGGCCTGAGGTTTTGTATAAGTTTACATTTCCTATATGTGGCGTAATTACCGGCTGATATCCGGATTCGCGTTGTACCTTTTTAAGATATTCTTCCAATCTGTCTCGCAACTCGGCCCCTTTGGGAAGCCATAACGGAAGCCCGGAGCCCACGCGTTGTGAGAAGGTAAACAGTTCCAACTCTTTGCCAAGCTTACGATGGTCACGCTTTTTGGCTTCTTCCAATAAAACGAGATACTCCTCAAGCTCTTTGGCTTTAGGAAATGTAATACCATACACACGTGTCAGCTGCTTACGCTTTTCATCGCCTCTCCAATATGCGCCTGCAATGCTGGTAAGCTTTACGGCTTTTATAAAACTTGTATCCGGCAAATGTGGTCCGCGACAAAGGTCAGTAAATGTACCACTCTTATAAAATGTAATTTGACCGTCTTCTAATTCATTGATTAGCTCGATCTTATATTCATCACCTTTTTCAGTAAAGTAGTCTAAGGCATCTGCTTTTGAAATTTGTTCACGCGTAAATTGCTGCTTTTCTTTTGCAAGCTGAATCATGCGTTTTTCTATTTCTACCAAATCTGCTTCGGTCAAAACCTTTTCTCCGGTATCCACATCATAGTAAAAACCGTTTTCTATATCCGGTCCTATGCCGAATTTAGCTCCCGGATACAATTGTTCGATGGCTTCAGCCATCAAGTGAGCTGAAGAGTGCCACATGGTAGCTTTGCCTTCTACATCATTCCACGTAAGTAGCTGTACTTCTGCATCCTCTTCTATTTTTCGAGTAGCATCCCATACTTCGCCATTTACTTTGGCAGATAACACATTACGTGCAAGACCTTCACTAATACTACGTGCAATATCTAGGCCGGTAACTCCTGCCTCATATTGCCTTGTAGATTTATCCGGAAGTGTTATAGTTATCATTCTTTTTTGACTTTTTATTGAAAAAACGGCTGCAAAATTACAAAAACTATCTTATAATCAGCCATTATACACCATAATTTATAGTGATTTTCGCTACTTTTCTTGCTTTTTTACAATTTAAGCAGCAAATTTCTGCAGAATATACGAAAAATAATTTAGTTAAAACTGGAAAAACCTTATAGCCAGATAGCTTTAAATATGTTTAAATCCATAGTTTTCCATTTTAACAAGCCATTTTTCTCGTTGATTTTCATCTAATTTACGCATTGGTCCTACCGAACTGATACGTACAGGCTTAATACCACAAAACTCCAATATTCCTTTTTTCATGGCTTTATGTCCGGGTGCGCCTTGTACCCATTTATAATACCAAATTTGGGTATCCATGGTAACCACAAGGCGTGCAGTTTTGCCAAGTAATAATTGATCGTGATTCTTACGTCCGTTTCGGTATTTAAAGGCAAAGCCCGGTAAAAATGTTCGGTCAATAAAACCTTTTAGCAATGCCGGAAAGGTATTCCACCAGTTGGGATACATAAACACCAGATGGTCAGCCCATTTAATTAATTCTTGTGCATGAACTAAGTCGGCTTCCAGCTCTTGCGTCCCTCTATATCCTTCACGAAAATTAATTTCGAAATCCAAATCTTTTAATACCAAAGTTTTTACCTCAGCTCCGGCATTAAGCGCACCTTTGGTATATGCATCCGATAATTGATCTGCAAAAGAATTTTTTACCGGATGCCCGTGTATAATAAGTATATTCATTAAATTTTTATTAAAAATACCTGCATTCAATCAGGTTATTTGAGCAGTGAAAGTTCAATCACTTCCAACATGCTGTCCACAAAATGGAATTCAATTCCTTTAATATAATCTTCTTTTATTTCATGGAAATCACGTTTATTTTCCTTTGACAAGATTATTTCCTTGATTTTTCCTCGTTTTGCAGCTAAAATCTTTTCTTTTATCCCTCCTACCGGCAACAGTTTTCCACGTAAAGTAATTTCTCCTGTCATTGCTAATTGTGGCTTCACCTTACGTTTTGTAAATGCTGAAACCAAGGCAGTTAGCATAGTTATTCCAGCAGAAGGTCCATCTTTGGGCGTAGCTCCTTCAGGCACATGTATATGCACGTTCCACTGTTGAAACAAATCGGGTTCCAAATTAAATTCGGAGGTATGTGCCTTTAAAAACTCGTAGGCAATAGTTGCTGATTCTTTCATCACATCTCCGAGATTTCCGGTAAGCTTCAAATTACCTTTTCCTTTACTAAGACTTACTTCAATAAAAAGCAATTCTCCTCCTACCGGTGTCCATGCAAGTCCTGTTACGACTCCCGGAACCTCATGTACTGCAGCCTCTTCACGATGATAGCGCGCCACCCCAAGAGCGGTTTTTAAGTCTTCTTTCGATACTTTTACTTCATAAGGCAGCTCCATGGCAATATGCTTTGCCTTGTTGCGAATGATACGCGCAATTTGTCGCTCTAATGAGCGTACACCTGCTTCACGAGTATAATCTTCAATAATTTGCTCAATCATCGCCTTAGGGAAACGAATTTGAGATTTTGTCATCCCATGCTCGCTTATTTGCTTGGGAATCAAGTGTTTCTTAGCTATCTCAATTTTTTCTTCTACCAAATATCCACTCAAGTCAATTACCTCCATCCTATCACGTAAGGCAGGATGCACGGTTGAAAGGGTATTGGCGGTAGCAATAAACATCACTTTTGAAAGATCGTATTCGATTTCCAAAAAGTTGTCATAAAACTTGTTATTTTGTTCAGGATCAAGAATCTCGAGCAGGGCTGCTTGTGGGTCGCCGCTAATATTATGTCCGATTACTTTGTCAATTTCATCAAGGACAAAAACCGGATTGGAGCTTTTTACCTTTTTTATATTTTGTATCAAACGACCGGGCATTGCACCAATATAGGTTTTGCGATGTCCTCTCAGTTCAGCTTCATCACGCAGACCACCCAATGACATACGAATATATTTTCGTCCTACTGCACGTGCAATCGATCTACCCAAAGAGGTTTTTCCAACACCGGGAGGACCTACCAAGCACAAAATCGGCGCTTTTAAATCCTGTTTTAGCTTGTAAACTGCTAAATGCTCAATTATTCGGTCTTTAACCTTTTCCAAACCATAATGGTCTTCATCCAAAATTCGCTGCGCACGTTTTAAATCGAAATTGTCCTTTGTCCACTCATTCCACGGCAGTTCAACCAAGTGATCCAAATAATTAAATTGGATTCCATATTCCGCAGCTTGAGGATGCATACGCATTAATTTGGCAAGCTCTTTTTCAAAAACTTGCTTCACTTCCTTATTCCACTTTTTCTTGGCAGCTTTCTTTTTTAACTCATTAATTTCTAATTCATTAGGCGCTCCACCCAACTCTTCTTGGATGGTTTTAAGCTGCTGATTTAAGAAATAATCACGCTGTTGCTTATCTAAGTCGGTTTTTACTTTATTCTGAATTTGTGTTTTCAACTCCAGCATCTGCATTTCTTTTGTCAATGCAGCCAACACCTTGTGTGCGCGCTCATTGAAGTCTGAAACTTCAAGCAGTTCCTGCTTTTCTTTATTATCAATATTCAGATTACTGGATACAAAATGTACCAAAAATACCGGACTTTCGATATTATTTATGGCGATGGAAGCCTCAGAAGGTATATTGGGCGAATTCTTGATAATTCGAATGGCAAGGTCTTTAATAGATTGTATTAATGCCTGGAAATCAGCTTCATTGGCAATGTCTGTATCTGTATCATAGGCAGACACCTTTGCTTTCAGATAAGGATCTTCTTGTGTAATATGATCCAGTTTGAAACGCTTTTTCCCTTGAATGATTACCGTAGTATTTCCATCCGGCATATGAAGTGTTTTCAAGATGGTGGCCACAGTTCCCACGCTGAATAAATCATCACCAGTAGGGTCTTCAATATTTGCATCTATTTGTGAAATAACTCCAATCGTTATATCACCTTTATATGCATCACGCACCAGTTGAATGGATTTATTTCTACCTACCGTAATGGGAATTACGACGCCGGGAAATAATACTGCATTTCGCAAAGGCAATAGCGGTAATTCTTCCGGTACCAACTCGGAATTCATTGCTATTTCATCTTCAGCGGTTAATAAGGGAATAAATTCACCTTCGGATTCCAGAATATCTGTAAAATGTAAAATATGTTTTTGTCCTGATTTTGACATGTAAGTTTTTTAAGACAAGTTGACAGTTAATTTAAAAAAATGTCATTTTGACCCTTTTATAGGGCAAAATGCCCATGAATTGCATAAAGCTTCATGGGCAGTATATATTGCAAAAGCTGTGCCAGTGCTAGACGCGTCTGTTTTTATATGTCAGATTGTAGATTTGCTGTAAAATCTGACGTTCTGTGGCATCAAAAGTTTTTGCACGACGGGCATAGACTATTTCTGCAGTTTTTAATGCTTTTCTCAAGTCGTAGTCGATAAAGCCGTGGGTTCCTCCCCATGAGAATGAAGGAATAAAATTACGTTGATAGCCGGCACCAAAAATATTTGCATAAACTCCTATTACCGTCCCGGTATTGAACATGGTATTAATTCCGCATTTTGTGTGATCGCCCATAATCGTACCGCAAAATTGCAGTCCTGTCGAAACAAAGCAATCATCGGCATACGACCACAGCTTCACTTCTTCATAGGTATTTTTTAGGTTTGAAGTATTGGTATCTGCACCGAGATTACACCATTCACCTATTACACTATGTCCTAGGAAACCGTCATGAGCTTTGCTGGAATATCCAAAAATAACCGATTCGTTTACTTCGCCTCCAACTTTTGAATGAGGTCCTACAGTAGTTCCACCGTAAATCCTTGCTCCCATTTTAATGGTAGCATTTTCGCCTAAAGCAAAAGGACCGCGTATTTTTGCTCCTTCTTCAATCACTGCATTGGCGCCTATATATATAGGACCTTCGGAAGCATTGAGAAATACAAACTCGAGTTTGGCTCCCTTTTCGACAAAAATATTCTCCGGGGCAATGACATTATTTGTTTTGCTAGTAGCTTCTGATTTTCGCCCTTTTGTCAGCAAATCAAAGTCGCTACGGATTGCATCTGCATTAAGTCGAAAAATATCCCATGTGTTTTCCAACTTCACAAAACTACTCACGCTCTCAATATTTTCAATTTGATCGGGTGAATCGCCCAAGTTTCGTAAACTGGCATCGCTTAAAAACATGGCAATTACTGTTTCCTCGCGCACTAGAGCCTGCCCTTCTTTCAGCTGTTTGATTTCTTTTATAAGCTCCGGATTTGGGCAGATTGAGCCGTTTATTAATATATTTTCTTCAGCTTCAACCAATGGGTATTTCTTAGTCAAATAGTTTTCGGTCAAACTGGAAGTGGTAGTCTGCAAATGCTTTTCCCACTTTTCACGAATAGTTAGTATTCCAAAGCGAATATCTGCTACGGGTCGTGTAAAAGTTAAAGGCAGAAGATTTTGACGTGTGGCACTGTCATAAAGAATGTAATTCATATACCGGTTAAATTGAGACTTGATAATTTAGCAAAATTATAAAATTTAGTGCTGTTATTTTTATTTATTTAGTGTTTTGGCTATTGAAACGGTAAAATTGTTAATAAATTTTATAAAAACCTAAAAAAAACCCTCATCTTTTTAAATTCAAGATGAGGGTTCTATTTTTTTCTGACTGCTTGGATTATTTTCCACGTCCTTCATAGTGTTTTTTATACCTATTCTTGAACTTATCAACACGTCCTGCCGTGTCAACCAATTTCATCTTACCGGTATAGAAAGGATGTGATGTATGTGATATTTCCAATTTTACCAATGGATATTCGTTTCCGTCTTCCCAAACAATAGTTTCTTTGGAACGAACAGTTGAACGTGACAAGAAACTGTAATCGTTGGACATATCTTTAAAAACAACCAATCTGTAATCTTTCGGGTGAATGTCTTTTTTCATCGCTATCTCGACTTTTTATTTTAGGGCTGCAAAATTACTATCTTTCAATCAAATAACAAACTTTTTGAGTCTTTTTTTATTTATATGGATGCGGCAAAGACACTAAAAATTAGTTTCATGCTGATTTTCAGCTTATTACACAAAAATAACTTTTTGACTCAATGGTGCACTTTTTTAGATTTTATCTCAAAACAACGAAAAAAATTGGTAAAAGCTCTAGCTTGCAATTATTTTAAGTCCAATAGAAATTGCATGGTATCCACACGATCCGCATAAATTTCTACGCCCGGCTGTTGTGCCTGTCCAAACGGAATTGCATCGGTTATGCTCGAATCTTCGGATACAATACACTGAATTTGCTGTTGATTGCTTAACAAAAACGCGTTTAAATGCTTGGCATCTTTATACGGCAAATAATGTAGCACGGCAACCGGACTTGCTAAATCCGAACTTTCGCGCAACAACAAAAAACCATTATCAAAATGCGGCTCTTTATTGATTAACAACACTGATTTGTTATACATATAATTATTATGGTATTTGGAGTGTTGTGCAATATGTGCATAAGATTCAAAGCCTTGAAACATAGTAGTCGGGTCAAAGCCTTCCGGCACCAAAAGGAAAGATACATTTCTGCAGCCTAGGCCAAAATAGCTAAACACATCAGCAGCTAACCTGCTGTAATCCTCTTGGCTTTCATTACCTTTGATAACGGCTATTCCGTTTCGATTTCGTCGAATGATATGTGGATATTTTCCAAAGTAATATTCAAAATAACGCGATGTATTATCGCTTCCCGTAGCTATAATTGCATCAAATTCACCTAATTGCTTTTGGGTAAATGTAGCCATATTTTTAAACAAAGGCTCAATTTCTGATAAAATATTCCATAATGCAGGCAATAAATATGGATCATCTGAGGATAATTTACCTACGAAATGATGACCTTGTATAAGCACGCATAAAAAATCATGAAAGCCAACCAAGGGTATATTCCCTGCCATCACCACGCCCAGCTTTTTCCTATCTGTTGTATCCGATTTCAGCGGATATGATGCTAACCATTTATCCAAAAGTTCTGTAACAAGCATTTTTCGTATGCCGGTTAATGCTAACAGCAGGCTTTCATCCGTAAACCATGAATTATTCAGCAGTGTTTTTTGTGCTGCTTCTTGTAATACAATGCTAAATTCAGTATTTTCAATTTGTGATTCCTGCCCTTGATTTTCAATATATTGTTCCAGAAAATCATCTAATTTTATAAATGCAAGTTTCCTTCTTTCCAACTCAGTCATTTCAAAATAATTTTTAGGCCTCAAAATTAACTAAATCCTGCGTTAAACATTTCACAATTAAAATTATATATTTATCTTTGCACTCAAAATCGTTATTCTTGTTAGTAATAATTTAATACCTAATTTAACATGAAGAAGCATAACTTTTATGCAGGCCCATCAATTTTACCGGCCTACACTATTGAAAAAACTATTGAAGCCGTTAAGGACTTTTCCGATATGGGATTATCGGTTCTTGAAATTTCGCATCGCAGCAAGCAATTTGTTGCTGTAGTAGACGAAGCTGTTGCATTATTCAAAGAGCTGCTAAACATTCCTGAAGGCTACTCCGTACTCTTTTTAGGTGGCGGTGCCAGCATGCAGTTCTGCATGGTACCTTATAATTTAATGGCTACCAAAGCTGCTTATCTAAACACCGGTGCATGGGCCAAAAAGGCCATCAAAGAAGCAAAATTCTTTGGAGAAGTTGATGTAATTGCTTCTTCGGAAGACAAAAACTTCAATTATATTCCAAAAGGATATACAATTCCTACCGATGTAGATTATTTCCATATTACGTCAAATAACACCATTTTCGGAACTCAAATTCGTGAAGACATTGATTCGCCAGTACCATTGGTAGCCGATATGTCATCCGATATTTTCAGCCGTCCGATTGATATTTCAAAATATGCAATCATCTATGGTGGTGCTCAAAAGAACTTGGCTCCTTCCGGCGTTGCATTTGTTATTATCCGCAACGATATTCTTGGAAAAGTGGAACGCGCCATTCCTACCATGCTGAAATATGAAACCCATATTGACAAAGAATCCATGTTTAATACGCCTCCGGTATTACCAATCTTCTCGGCACTTCAAACATTAAAATGGTTAAAGGCACAAGGCGGACTTGCCGAAATTGAAAAGGCAAATATTAAGAAAGCCGATTTATTGTATGGCGAGATTGAGCGTAACAGCTTGTTTAAACCTACTGTTCCTGCCAAGGAAGATCGCTCACTCATGAACATTTGCTTTGTTATGAACGAAGGCTATGAGCATTTGGAAAAAGAATTTAACGACTTTGCCACTGCAAGAGGCATGATTGGTATTAAAGGGCATCGCTCGGTAGGCGGCTTCAGAGCTTCTACCTATAATGCACTGCCTTACGAAAGTGTTGAAGCACTTGTGAGCGTAATGCAAGAGTTCGAAAAATTAAATAAGTAATCAGACCGCGTTGTCGTAAACCCTAATTAAATCATGAAAAAAGTATTAGTAGCTACAGATAAACCTTTTGCCAAAGTTGCAGCAGACGGTATTCGTGCCATTTTCCAAGAGGCCGGATATGACTGTCAATTTCTGGAAAAATATGGCGATCAACAAAATTTCGTTGATGCAGTAGCCGATTGTGAAGCGCTTATCATCCGCAGTGATATTGTTGATGAGCAATTAATAAATGCAGCACCAAACTTAAAAATTGTTGTTAGAGCCGGTGCCGGATATGATAATGTAAACCTGCAAGCCGCCACTGCCAAAAATGTGGTGGTGATGAATACACCCGGACAGAACAGTAATGCTGTTGCCGAGCTTGCCTTTGCAATGATGCTGTATCAAATACGCAATCGCTTCGGTGGTGGTTCAGGAACTGAACTACTTGGCAAGACATTAGGAATCCATGGCTATGGCAATATTGGAAAGCATGTAGGCCGCATTGCCAAAGGATTTGGCATGACAGTATATGCCTATCACCACAGACCTGAGCGTAATCCTGAAATTGAGAAGGATGGCTTCATTCCGGTAAATAGCCCCGAAGAGCTGTACACAAAAAGTCAGTACATTTCCTTGAATATCCCTGCTCGTGAGCAAAACAAAAAAGTCATCAATATGGATTTATTGAGCCTTATGCCCAAAAATGCAGCATTGGTGAATACTGCTCGCAAAGAGGTGATTTGTGAAGACAGCTTAAAGAAAATGCTAGCCGAACGTCCTGATTTTGCTTATCTGTCAGACCTTGAGCCCGGCAACTCAGCCGAGCTTGGTGAATTCTCAAATCGTGTTTTCTATCCCCCAAAAAAGATGGGTGCACAAACCGCTGAAGCAAATATCAATGCCGGCTTAGCCGCTGCACGTCAGATTATTGGCTTCTTTGAAAATAACGATCAGACTTTCAAAGTCAATTAAAATTACTTTTATAGCTTATGCAGGCATCTAAACAGATGCCTGCTATTACTATTATTTCTTAATCTACTTGAAATGAATGATCAAACCAATAAACCACTTACGTTCTTTCGATTTGAAAATCTCCGTATTTATCATAAAGCATTAGATTACAGCCTTTGGGTTAAAAATATTTGTCGTGAAGTACGTACAAACGACTGCATGTTAGCAGACGACTTTTGTAAAACTTCCCAGCAAATTCCGGTAAGTATTGCAAAAGGCTCAGTGCGTGATAAATCAACATTTATTATACACCTTAAAGAAGCAAAATGTGCTGTACGAGCCAGTTTAGTATTAGGTACTATAGCACATCGCATGCAACTTATCTCCGATTTGGAAGAAGATGAATCGCGTAATCAGCTGATGGAGATGACTAAAATGCTGGGAGCCCTTATCAGTTCGCTTCAAAAAAATACTACCGTATTTCAAGAGCAATATGATGAGGAATCCTATTCAACACAAAATTGGTAATTCGTTAATTTATTAATCCACTTACATTTATCTGAAGTAAACTATGGCGATACTCAAAGCATTTAGGGGATGGCGCCCCCCACAGAATATAGCAAGACAACTTGCTTCAAGACCTTATGACGTACTCGATTCAGCAGAAGCGCGTGTAGAAGCAGAAGGCAACCCATACAGCTTGCTGCATATCATTAAACCTGAAATTGATTTGCCCGAAGATACTGATCTGTACAGTCAAGAGGTATATGATAAAGCAAAAGAAAATTTTGCCCAATTCCGTGAAAAAGGATGGCTTGTGCAAGATGAACAAGATGCACTTTATATTTATGCACAAACTATGGACGGCAAAACACAATACGGTATTGTAGGCTGTGCCGGCGTAGAAGATTATTTGAACGATCGTATCAAAAAGCATGAATTGACACGGGCTGACAAAGAAAAAGACCGTATGAAACATGTACGCATCACTGATGCAAACATGGAACCGGTATTCTTTACCTATCCTGCTGTAGCCGAGATAGATAAAATCGTTGAAGATTTTGTGAAAAATAATGAAGCCGTATATGATTTCACGGCTGATGATGGATTTGGACATCATTTTTGGGTAATTAATGATGCCGAATTAATTGCACGTATCATTAAACTATTTGAAGCAATTCCTGCCACTTATGTGGCTGACGGACACCATCGTACGGCAGCAGCTGCCTTAGTTGGAAACGAAAAACGCTTAGCGAATCCGTCACATACGGGTGATGAAGAATATAACTTCTTCTTAGCTGTACATTTTCCTGATAATCAATTAACTATTATTGATTATAATCGTGTTATAACGGATTTAAACGGCCACAGCTCCGCTGAATTCGTTGAAGGACTAAAAGCAGGATTTGATATTACCGAAATGGGGACCGAAATTTACAAACCCACTAAACTGCATGAATTTTCAATGTATTTGGAAGGAAAGTGGTATAAATTGAATGCAAAAGAAGGTACTTTTGACGATTCGGATCCAATTGGTATGCTGGATGTTACAGTTCTTACAAATCAAGTTTTAGAGCCAATCTTAAATATCAAGGATTTAAGAAGATCAAACCGCATCGACTTTGTAGGCGGTATAAGGGGCTTGGAAGAACTTGAACGCAGGGTTGACAGCGGTGAAATGGTCGTTGCGTTTGCATTGTATCCCGTATCCATGAATCAGTTGATTCGAATTGCAGATACCGGAAATATTATGCCACCAAAAACTACATGGTTTGAGCCTAAGCTACGCTCAGGACTCGTTGTACATACATTAAATGACTAATATTTACTTAATACTATACAAATGGAAGCGAAAGATAAAGTACTTAAACTAATGAAAGATGCTGCACAGCCAATGCGCCCGGGCGAAATTGCAGAAGCAGCCGGAATTGACAAAAAAGAAGCAGATAAAATTATAAAAGACCTTAGAAAAGCAGAGTTGATTTATTCACCAAAACGCTGTTTCTATCAGGCTACATAAAAAGTCAGCTTAAATTTCAATAAACTGTCAGCAACTTAAGTGGATTCGCTTTTTTGCTGACAGTTTTTTTATTTTACTGCTAAACAACATATTGAGAACAAGCTTATTTGCCAAATATATCCCCTATCTCATCAGATTCAAAAAATAAAATAACTTTGTATAAATTATTTTAATAAATCGTACGCATCAATGAATGACAGCAGCTTAGTACAAGCCTTTAAACGCCATCTAATATTGGATAAGGCACTGGCCGACAACAGTGTAGAAGCTTATGTGCATGATGTAAATATGCTGTTAAAATATTTTTCTGATGAGAATTTAGCCCATTCTATAAGCAAGCTCACTATCGAAGAGTTACGAAATTTTCTGGCTGCCCTTAATGATATTGGCATCAGTACCAACTCACAAGCTCGCATCCTATCCGGCATAAAAGCCTTTTATTCTTTTCTACAAGATGAAAACTATCGTTCCGATAATCCCGCCCAATTAATTATTATGCCTAAAACCGGGCGTAAGCTTCCGGATGTGTTAGATTATCATGAAATAGTACAAATGCAGCAATCCATTGATCTAAGTTTAGTACACGGACATAGAAACAAAGCGATTATCGAGCTGATGTATGCTTGTGGACTTCGAGTTTCCGAGCTTATCAATATTCAAATTAGTAGAATCTACTTTAATGATGGATTTATCCAGGTAATAGGAAAAGGAAATAAAGAGCGTTTAGTGCCTGTAGGAGATGAAACCTTATCTCTTTTGAAAGAATATATCAGCAAGAACAGGGTATTAATTCAGGCACAAGCCAAGGCATCGGATATTTTATTTTTAAATGCCAGAGGTGATAAGCTGAGTCGCCAAATGGTATTCCTTATTGTGAAAAAAGCTGCTGTGGATGCAGGCATAAAAAAGTCAGTAAGTCCGCACACATTTCGCCATTCGTTTGCCACACATCTGCTCGAAGGCGGTGCCGATTTACGTGCAGTACAACAAATGCTAGGACATTCAAGTATTACTACAACTGAAATCTATACTCATATAGACCGCAGCTACTTACGAGAAGCAATTATCAGCTTTCACCCGCGCTTAAAGAAATGATTAATCCGTGATTATCGTACCGGATTCATCCACATATACGCCCCAATTTACAGCAAGTAAATCATCTCCGTCATAAAAGAAATCGATTAGGCCATCTTCAAAACTAAGGCGTAACTCCCCTTCTTCTTCCTCCGATTCCACATCATCATAACCGTTGGCTTTCATTAGCTCGGTGAGCTCCTTAGGCGTTAAAGCAAAAATCTTTTCCCCAAACAATTCTGAATCCGGATGATCGGTTTCAAAGCAAGCCAATACCGTACGCTCTGCTCCTTCAAAGAAAATGGATAAATCAAGGTTCCAGAAATGAAGCACTACCGTGGTCATATCATCATCGGTATCCAAGTGATCAATTTCTTCGGCCTCTCCAAGTAAAGCTGTAATTTCTTCAATTGTCTGACCAAATTTCAGCTCGCCACATCCTTCAAGCGGTTTAATATTATAGGATAAAACTGACATGGTTAAAATTTAAATGTTATACATAATTCCGTAAAGGTACAATTAGTTTCTTATGAAGCAACTGAAATTTATTTAATTAAATTTTATGGATTTTATGGGACTTATTTTATTAATTACCGATACAGGAATGATGAATGAAGTCAGCCATAAAAATATCAAGCCAAGGTTCACAAAAACAAAATGAATCCATGCCAGACTTACCGGTACATGAGTAAGATAATACGCATCAGCAGGTAACTTCAAGAAACCAAATTGTTGCTGTAACAAAATAAGTATCAGTGCAATGGCATTTCCTAACAGCATGCCTTTTGCCAATAAACGTACAGAATGTATTAGAAAAATTCGACGGATTACCACATTGGCTGCTCCCATTGTTTTTAATAAACCAATTAAACGCGATTTTTCCAAAATGATAATCAATAAGGTACTAATCATAGTTATGCCGGACACAAATACCATTAAGATAATGATGATAACCACATTCATATCCTGCAAGCCCAGCCAATCAAAAATATGCGGATACGATTCATACACACTATAAGATGCCAGCTGTACAGGTAAAGAATAATAAATTGAATTTTCAATTCTATTAATACTATTTATATCATTGACCATGAGCTCAATAACACCGGTTTCCGAATCTTGCCACCCATTCAACCGCTGTACATGTCGGAGGTCGCCAAAAATAAAACGTTCATCAAATTCCACCAAACCGGTTTCATAAACTCCCGACACTATGAAGCGACGCCCTCGTGTTTGTTTGCCATCAGCACCAACAAACCACATCCGCAAGGTATCTGTCGCATGAAGCAATAGCTTATCTGCAAGAAATTTCGAAATCAAGACTTCATTTGAAGTTGTCTCAAAGTCAATTTCAGGTATTTCACCTTCAATCAGCGAGTGTTGCATATACTCCCAATCATATGCTTTTTCCACCCCCTTAAGTACCACGGCCTGAATATTATCCTTAGTACGGATAATACCTGCCTTATGTGCAACTTTTTGTACGGATTTTACACCTTCAGTAGCCAATAGTTGTGAAAGCAGTGCAGAATCAGCTACAAAATGACTTTCTTCTATGGCATGATTATTGCCGAAAGTAAGTATTTGGATATGTGCTGCAAAGCCAATGACTTTATCCCGAATCTGATGTTTAAATCCTATGAGTACCGAAATTGAAATCAACATCACTGCCACACCGAGGGTAACGCTCAACATGGCAATTCGTACTACTACAGCCGAAATATTATCTTTGTCGAATGAAAATATTCGTGAAGCAATGAATTTATCTATCCGCATCGTGTAAAATCAAACAACAAAAATAAGGATTGTATGTCATTTTTTATCAAAATATCAAAACTCTTTGGAACATTCATTATTGTTTTATGCTTTAATATGTTTGTTCAAGCTCAAGAATTAAGCTTATTAACCTTAGATCAAATCACAACTGCTGCTATGCAGACTGATAAATATTTTCCTTTAATCGCCAATAAATCAATAGGTTTAGTAGCTAATCAAAGCAGTCGTATCGGAAACACACATCTTGTGGACAGCTTACTCAGCTCAGGATTTAATCTGAAAAAAGTTTTTTCTCCCGAACACGGATTTCGAGGCGATCAGGACGCAGGCAAGCAAATAAACAGTCAAAAAGATGAGAAAACCGGGCTTGAGATTGTATCATTATACGGCAAAACCAAAAAGCCGGAGGCTGCAAGTTTAAAAGATATTGACATTATTATTTTTGATCTGCAGGATGTAGGAGTACGTTTTTACACTTATATTTCTACTTTAAGTTATGTAATGGAATCTTGTGCAGAACAAGGCATTCCGATAATTGTATTGGACCGCCCAAATCCAAATGGGTATTTCATTGACGGGCCGGTTTTAGAGAAAGAATTTCAATCTTTTGTAGGTCTTCATCCCGTACCTGTGGCCTACGGACTTACAATCGGAGAATATGCCTTGATGGTAAAAGGCGAAAAATGGATAAATAAGGCCGATGCCTTGGATTTAACAGTTATTCCATTAGAAGACTATAGCCGTAGCATGATGATAGCATTAGACACACCTCCCTCTCCTAACCTACCAAATGCAGCTTCGGTCTACCTCTACCCTTCTTTGTGCTTTTTTGAAGGCACCACACTAAGTATTGGACGAGGAACGGATTTTCCTTTTCAGCTATACGGTCATCCCGATTTACATGATGATAGCTTTACATTCACACCACGCCCTATTCCGGGTGCCAGCATGAATCCACCACATAAGGGTAAGCTGTGTAAAGGGAAGGATTTGCGTGATTTTGCTAATGATTTTGCTACCAACGAGCGGAAAATACATCTAAGCTGGCTTATAGAAGCTTATTCCGATTTGGGTAACAAACCGGCTTTTTTTACCAATTATTTTAACACCTTAGCGGGCAATAGTAAGCTTCGCAAACAAATTGAAGTCGGTATCAGTGAACAAGAAATACGAGCAAGCTGGGTCGATGACATCAATAATTACAAGAAAATTCGTAAAAACTATTTATTGTATCCGGATCCAGAATTTTTGTTTAATGATTGATTGACCACAAATCAAACTTTGTAGCATTCAGCTGAAAATGGCCTATGGCTAACACATATTCTCGTACGAAACCATACATTGAAATGAAAAAGGGGTTGCCTACTTGTGAGACAGCCCCTTTTTAAGTGCATTGCTTTTCAAAAAAGCAATTAATATTCTTACTTAATGGTTCTTCCGGGATAGACTTTTAAAGCTTGCTCCAGTACTTCCATTGATTTTTCCAAGTCACTCACTTTCAGCACGTAGCTAATACGTACTTCATCTTTTCCTCTACCAGGGCTTGAATAAAATCCGCTGGCAGGCGCAAGCATCACTGTTTGATTTTCGTGTTCAAAATCTTCCAGCAGCCACTGACAAAATACATCTGAATCATCAATGGGCAGTTTTGCTACCACATAAAACGCGCCTTTTGGTTTAGGGCAAAATGCACCTTCCATCTTATTTATTGAAGATACAACCACATCTCTTCTGGCGAGATACTCTTGCAATACTTCTTCAAAATAACTGTCGGGAGTATCAATTGCTGCTTCGGCTGCAATTTGTCCAAAGCTTGGTGGCGACAAACGTGCTTGTGCAAACTTTAGTGCTGTCTTCATGAGTTCTTTGTTTTTTGAAATCATACAGCCAACACGTACACCACAGGCACTATAACGTTTTGATACTGAGTCGATAAGTATCACATGCTCATCAACACCTTCCAGGTGCATGCAGGAATGGTGTACATGACCGTCGTAGCAAAACTCACGATATACCTCATCGGCAATCAGATAAAGGTCGTGCTTTAACACCAGCTGACGCAGGCTTTCCAATTCTTCTTTTGAATAAAGATATCCGGTAGGATTATTGGGATTACAAATCAGAATTGCTTTCGTTCTGGAAGTAATCTTCTTTTCAAAATCAGCAATAGGCGGCAGTCCAAATCCGGTTTCAATACTTGAATAAATTGGAACTACTTTTACGCCTGCATTCGTAGCAAATCCGTTATAATTAGCATAAAATGGTTCAGGTATAATCACCTCATCATCAGGATCCATAATGCTTTGGAATGCAAATAAAATGGCTTCTGAAGCACCTGCGCCAATGATAATATCATCTGCCGTGATATGGATATCATGCTTTTTATAATATTCGGCCAATTTCTTTCTGTAGGACGGAATCCCGGCTGAATGGCTGTATGCCACTACTTTTTCATCGAAATTCCGAATTGCATTCAAGGCAACTTCAGGGGTTGCAATATCGGGTTGTCCGATATTCAAATGATACACTTTTAAGCCTCTTGCCTTAGCTTTATCGGCATAAGGAACTAACTTACGAATAGGTGATTCGGGCATTAAACGCCCCTTTTTAGAAATTCCGGGCATAGTAAATTTTGGTTTTGATTATATTAATTGTACAAGCTAACTATCAAAATCAGATTGTATAAAATTTCAATTCAAGCAAATCAAGCAAAGGTGCTATTTCTTATCAGGCTCAGTTCCAAGGCCTTGATCTTTCTCAGGCAAGGCTTCAATGGGTTTATCAACCACTTCACCGCTAATTGTAAGTACCACAGACTTATTCTTTGTAGAATTACTCATAATGGTTACAGTTTTGCGAAATCTTCCACGAATATTTGTGTTGTAAGTCACTTTAATCACCTCTTGCTCTCCCGGCATTACCGGTTTACGAGGCCAAGTGGGAACAGTACATCCGCATGATGAACGTGGCTGGGTCAATATTAAAGGTTCATTACCTGTATTGGTAAAGATAAATTCATAGGCTCCATCCGATCTGTGGAAAATGGTACCATAATCGTGTGATGTTTTTTCAAATGTGATCTCAGGTCCATTAGTTGTTGCTTCTTGTTCAGCAACTTGGGCCGAAACCATAAATGCCATTAATAACATACCAATAATTAAAACATGTTTTTTCATAATAGTTTGCATTTAGGTTAACGTATCCGTTTATAGGGAACAAAAATAATTTAATTTACTATGATTTTTAAGGTTTTCTATTAATATTTTACAAAAAATGTGAGTTTATTCGTTTTTAAAGCAATTAATTCGGGGAATCGCCCTTTTAAAAGCAAATACCCATACATGCATATAGTTATATTTTAACAAGTGTAAACAATTCAAATTTGTGAAAGTTTCAACTTAATATCTATTTTTGCAGCCAATTCATAAAAAAATAATAAGTCATGAGCAATATTACATTTACAATGATTAAACCTGCAGCTGTGGCAGACGGCCATAGTGGTGCCATTTTAGCCAAAATAGCTGAAGGCGGTTTTAAAATTAAAGCATTACGAATGCTTCAGCTTAGTAAAGAGGAAGCAAGCAAGTTTTATGCCATACATCGCGAACGCCCATTTTTTAATGAATTAGTTGAGTCGATGAGCTCCGGTCCTATTGTTGCTGCCATCTTGGAAAAAGAAAATGCCGTAACTGCTTACCGCGATTATATCGGCGCCACAAATCCTGCTGAAGCGCGTGAAGGTTCAATCAGAAAGCTATACGGGAAATCTATTGGTGATAATGCCGTACATGGCTCAGATAGTGATGATAACGCAACTATTGAAGCTGATTTCTTCTTCAATCATATGGAGCGATTCTAATTATCGGATTCAAAGATTTCGAAACTTCCATCTGAATAAAATAACGCAATTCGTGTAAGCCGCTTTTCTGAAGACAGCGGACGGATTTCTGTATCTGCTGTTTCTTTTGGCGGCTTAACTTCTTGCTGCTGAACAGTTTTATGCGCTATTAATGGCGTTTCTACATTTTTTTGTTCAATTTCTTTCCCTTCTTCCAATTTTTCTTCAATTGGAGCTTCATTTTCTTCCTCTTCAAATAGCGAAGGCTGCATTGAAGATGCCTTTTGCTGCCTTTCTTTTTCAAAAGCTGTTTTAGGTCCTGCACAAGTTAAAAGCCAGTCAAGATTATATTCAGGAAATACGTCCTTAAATTTCACAATAAAATCCATGCTGGGATTATTCCTTCCGGAAAGTATATGTGAAATTCCGGATCGTTGAATTCCCATCATATCTGCCAATTGTGTTGCTGTCACATTTTGTGACCGCATAATGTGTTCTATTCTGTCTTTTATTTCCATCTCAATAAAAACTAAAAGTCCGTACCAATAATTTAAATCACTTTACAAAGTTAAACATTATCAATTTACATTCATAACATTTTGTAGATTACTTTTGTAACAAATAAGAGATGCTTAAAATGTTTTGTTATTTTTTTAGATGAATAGATATATCATGTTGAGTGACAATAGCTTATAGGTATAAATAAAAAAACATCAAAATTATCATGTATTTATAATTTTATTAAAGAATTACTTTAGATATATTCTATAAATAATTGATTTTCAATCTTTAAAATCTATTTTACTCTATTTTTCAATAAGTTTAGTTATTTAAACCCTATTCGGTTTTGATACAAATGTAATAGCATCATATTAATAACTGTATATCAGTAGTTTAAATTTGCAGTATACACTTGTATACTATTACATGTTACATATGTATTTTGTAGTGAAAAGCGGAAAATATGGTTTACAAAATAGTTGCCTGAATTTTTTCGCTAATATTTTTTACAAATTACAGGCTTAATCTTTAGGTGAAATACATATCAAGGCGAAGCATGCTAATATATCTCCCCTGCTTTGCACGAGAATGGAAAAGCTGCTTAAATTATTTATGGGATAACTAATTGGCAGGATTAATCCGGGCAGATGGTTTTATTGTACGCAAACTTATGGAAGCAAATAAACCTTCAATTGAAACGATAAATTACTTCGGAGAGAATTAAGGATGGAATTTAATTGTTTGCTTCATCAATGCTATTAATTTGAATGAATACGATTATTTTAAACTGAGCAGGAGATTTTTATAAAAATCAGTATTCCAGTTTATAATTCCGGAGAATTGATATCCAATCAGTTTATTTTTATCAATAAAATAGGAAGTTGGTATTAGCGAATGGTCTATCCTGCATAATTCACCAATTCATAAGCTTGTCAATCTAATTTAATAGTAATAAGCTCATGATCATTACTTTAGTAGATTTTACTAGTGATTTTATAAAGTGTTTATTATAAAATGAATTTTGATTTAATTTTGGCGATTTTTACGTTATAAGCTGTTCGCAGTAGTTTACTACAGCTTCACAGCTCCCGCCTGAAAATTCCTCAAAATTAAATTCATGAATTAAGCAGGCTATAAAGCTTGGGTGTTCATCATGATTATATCCATAGAATGGTAAAGATAAGTCAGCGGATTTCATAAAACTCGTTATTTTTTCATCATCTTCACGCGAAGCAAACGCAAATTTAATTCCGCGAAAGTTATGTTCGTTACTATTGATCAAGGCTTCCATTTCAGGTAATTCATGAACACATGGCGCACACCATGTAGCCCAGTAATTAATAAACACATAATTATTGATGTCTTCCGCAACATAAATTATTTCTCCTGTTTCAGGATTTTTAAATCGCAAACTATTCAAAGCAGCATTAGTGAGGGAAAAAACGGTTAAATCGGTCGTGTTTTCAACGGTTTGTGAAAAAACTTTTTCTAATGCTTTTTCTGTACCTCTTTGAACAAGATAAAGAAATAGAATCATGCCGCATATAGCCAGCACAAGACCGGATATAAAGCCCAAAGTAAAATATTTTAATTTCATTTTTAATCTCCTTTAAGTTTTCTAGAAAAATAGCATTCAATTGATAAAAGTAGATAATTATCCAATATGTTTGAAAGAAAGTCACCTTAAAATACAAATGAAAGATTATTCCAATAAAAAATTTGACTAAAAACAAGAAAATTATTCGCTGCTGAATATCCTAAAGGAGTAGCAAAAACCCGTAACACTCAGAAGAAAAAACTATCTTCGCTTTAAATATTTAGGGGAAACTTCAAAAGTATTGCGGAGTTTTAATGGTTGTAGTAATTATGAAAATGCGAAATGTAATTGAAGTCATGCTCAAAACGGGGGAATAAACAAGCTTAATTTATGCTTTCATTTTTATTTGGTACCATAAGTGCGTTAAGCTTTGGCATTAGCAATGCCTACTGGAAAGTTGCATCCAAGCAAATTGATTTTCCTTATTTGGTCATTTTCAGAGGGATTTTAGCTTCTTTAGCTTTCGGCTTGTTGTGGATTTTATCGAAACAACTTGATTTTGAACACTTTGGAATTATCAACAATGCTGCAACAACTACAGACTACCTAAAGGCAATCTTACTTTGTTTTGTCTGTTCACTTGGCTTATTATTCTTTTTATCGTCATTGAAATTTCAGGCGGTAAGTATTACTGTCCCACTCACTTCAGTAAATATATTCCATATTCTTACCTCTGTTTTTATTGTAGGAGAACATTTCCATCACCTATATTATCTAGCCTTTTCAGTTGCTTTGATTGGAATCTTACTTTCACAAAATTTCAGCTTCAGCTCAGGTAATCATTGGAATAAAGGTGCAACTTATGCTATTCTGGCAACATTTTTCTGGGGAATTACTTATCCTTTGTTCAAGTTTGTATCCCCTCGAATTGGTGCAATTCCTCTTTCATTCATTTTAGAATCCGCTGTTACGGTTTTTGCCATCATATGGGCTTTAGGTAAAAGAGAAAGTATAAGTATCCGGCAAGTTTTATCATTTGAAAGCCTGAAACACTATGTTGTATTAGCGGGATTGCTCATTGGCGGGACTTTATTTTTCAATCTTGCCATTCAGAATTTATCCGTTTTAACTTTAAATCTTTTGTCTAATTTACAAATTGTGGTTTCAGTTTTAATTGGAATTTTGGTTTTCAAAGAAAAATTAAACCGAAGGCAATTCATCGGGATTTTACTCATTTTCTTATCCATATTTCTCACACAATTTGTGCGATAAGTGCATGATTTATTTATACTTTAGTCTTTCAAGAGCTTTTTAAATATTTATTTGTTTTAAACAATTCCGTTTTAACCCGACTCATCCTTGTCATCCATCCATTTATAAGTCTATTCAATATTATTTTCTACTAGGCTTTAACCCATCAATGGTTTATCTAATCAAATAAATTTTTAATTTTGTAGTGTAAATATTAGTTTGAGTTGCCAAGTTTTATGAAGTTGACCTCATCGGACATAAAAGTGTTAAAAGAAGAAGTTCAAAAGCGTTTTGGGAAAGAAATAGTTTCGTCCTATGAATGCGCTCAACTTTCAGAACATATTTACAAGCTAACAGAAAACAACATTAGTGCCCAAACATTACGACGTTTTTTAGGGTTCATAAAGGACGGCACCAAGCCTTCAACCTACACAATATCAGTATTATTAAGTTATTGTAATATAGACTCCATTGAAGAGTTACGGCAAAAAGCAAGCACGGATGAAACAGCGCAAAATTTACCGGATGTAGTTTCCGTAATTAAAGATTTTTACAATATCAGCCTTACTCCTGAATCTGATTTTAATTTTCAAAAATCTTGTGGAAATATCGCCAAGCAAATACTTACCTCTCCGAATTTACTGAATGATCTTTCCGGCTTTCTAAGCAAAAATCCCGTTGCACAAATCTTCTTTTTTGAACGGCATCCATATATTGATGGGCTAGCCGGTGGATTCACAAAATACATAAAAGCTTATATAGCCGAAAAGAACACAACTGAAGCTCGTCTATTCGGTAACTGCCTTATTTATCTCGGTTTATTTTTGTCAAACAAACAAGTTGAAGCGGATAAGATTTTAGCAGAAATAAATGCAATCGGTATGCATCAGTCTATTCATCCTTTTGTACAAGCCCGTGTAATTATGGCTAACTTATTGGATGCCAAGGCTCATCATGATTCAAACAAATTAAATTATTGGACCGAAATCGCATTTAAAGAAGAAAGAAGACAAAAAAGATACCCGGATAAAGAAGCCTATTTTCCATTTTTTCAGTTTATTCTTGCGGATGCATTCAATTTGGTAGGGAAATATGATGAGGTGTTAGAAATGATAGATATCGCAACTACGGATTATAAAAAACTTGATAATTCACCAATTGAAGATGGATATTATACAACTTTAATCTTAATCCATGCCATTGCATTGTTTCATAACGGAAGTATTGCTGCCAGCAAAGAACTTTTAGAAACAGTGGATCATTTGGAGTTTCTTTTCACATCAAAAAAATATTTTTTAATTCAAAAGTTACTCCTTCAAATGCAGTTGGCTAAACCACAATCAACAAAAAAGAAACAGACAATAGCTAAAGAAATTGAAAAGTTAGTACAAGAAACGGGATTTAGCTTTTTCAAGGATTAATTTGCAGTTTTTGATCTCGCCTTTCTTTCCCTGCATAATTCATGAATTAAGCAGGTTTCAAACAATATGCACTTGGATTGAAATGGATTTTTTTGCAAGGCATATTTGTTGTTCTTTTGTTTGGATGCGTTGGTTTGTAAAACCACGAATTTTGATACTTCAGTTTCAAAAGAAAAATGATTGCCGGTACACCAAATTTTGCATTGACAATCAGTGGTACAAACCAAAGCTGTATTAAAACGAGTAAATATAAATGAGAGCTATTGTTTTACTTTCTATAATCCTCCTGAGCTTTGGATTTGTCCAAGCGCAGACAATAGTATATAAAGGCACCGGAACTTTTTCAAGTGATGCGATATGCAATCTCAACAATGGGAGGATATATAAAAGGGAGTATCCCACAATCTGTGTAAGTAATTAATCAGGGGGTTCAAAGTCCG
>CAZDWA010000013.1:0-40774 GCA_964509065.1 uncultured Lentimicrobiaceae bacterium | reverse complement strand
GCGTAGAGGTTTCAATACAAATGAATAATGAAGGTGCCAAGGTGTGGAAGCGCCTCACCGGAGAAAATATAGGAAGACAAATTGCAATCGTTCTTGACGATTATGTTTACTCCTACCCCGTTGTTAATGATGAAATCCCCGGAGGACGTTCATCTATCAGTGGTGGCGAAATGAGTATTGAAGAAGCGCTTGACCTTGCCAACATATTAAAAGCAGGTAAACTACCCGCTCCGGCACGTATACTTGAAGAAGCCGTAGTAGGACCTTCTCTCGGTCGTGAAGCAGTAACAGCAGGATTATGGTCATTCATTTTGGCATTTATCATGGTGCTGCTTTATATGTTCTTCTTTTATCAAAAATCAGGATTGGTTGCCAACTTAGCATTGTTGACAAACGTATTTTTCCTGTTTGGAGTGCTCGCCTCATTAGGTGCCGTACTCACATTGCCCGGTATTGCGGGTATCGTACTGACACTCGGTATGGCAGTGGACGCCAACGTAATTATTTTTGAGCGTATTAAAGAAGAAATTCGACTTGGAAAAGGCATGCGCCTTGCCATTGAAGACGGATACAAAAACGCATATTCAGCTATTATTGACGGTAACGTAACTACCTTGTTGACAGGTATTGTATTGTATATATTTGGTACCGGTCCGGTACAAGGATTTGCTACTACCTTGATAATTGGTTTGCTTACTTCCTTATTTACCGCCATCTTTATCTCACGCATGGTATTCATGTGGATGCTTGATAAAAACAAGAAAATTATATTTGGAAGCAGTTTTGGTTTGAACTTCCTTGCAAATACACATATCGACTTCATGAAATTGCGTAAAAACGCATATATCGTATCAGCTGCATTGATATTAATCAGCCTTGGCTCACTCGCTTTCCGTGGATTAAACTTCGGTATTGACTTTAGCGGCGGACGTACTTATTTGGTTCGCTTCGACAAAGACGTCACAGTGAATGAAGTACGATCAGCATTAACCGCGCAGTTTACCGATGACACCCCCGAGGTGAAAACATTTGGACCAAGTCGTCAGGTGAAGATTACCACCAAATTCATGATTGAAGATGAAGGGAAAGAAGCAGATACCATCGTTCAAAATATGTTGTACGAAGGATTGAAAACGCTGTATGACGCTCCTATTACATATAATCAGTTTACATCCGATGAGGAGTCTGCAGATAAATTCATTGGTATATTAAGTTCACAAAAGATTGGACCTACCATTGCTGATGATATTCGAAACAAAGCATTCTTAGCAATTGGATTCTCGCTCTTAATCATTTTTGTGTATATCGCAGTACGATTCCGCAGATGGCAGTTTGGTCTAGGAGGATTAATCCCATTGGCACACGACTCCATTATTGTTATAGGACTATTTTCACTCTTCCATAATATTTTACCATTTAGCATGGAGGTTGACCAATCTTTCATTGCGGCAATTCTGACAATTATCGGATACTCAATTAACGACACTGTGATTGTGTTTGACCGTATCCGTGAGAATTTAAGGCTACGTCCGAAACAAGAAATTAAGACCACTATTAATGAAAGTATTAACCAAACCCTTTCACGTACGGTAAATACATCAGGTACTACCTTAGTGGTACTGCTCATTATTTTCATCTTTGGTGGTGAAGTAATCAGAGGCTTTGTTTTCGCGTTATTGATGGGGGTAATCATTGGTACCTATTCATCTATCTTTAATGCAAGTGCGTTGGTATATGATATGCTTAAAAAATCATCCGACCAAACACTTGAAAAGATTAAACAGCCTGTAAAGAAAGCTCCGAAAGGAAATTAATAGTATAAATTCAGCTATGAAAAAGTCTGATTCAAGCATTTGAGTCAGACTTTTTTTTTGCTTTTTGAAGCAATTGATACAAACATGCAATCAATTGCTTATTTTTGCGCATTATAATAAGTTTGTATGCTACTGTTTTTTAATATAGGATCCGGCGAGCTTATCCTCATTCTTTTAATACTATTTGTAGTGTTGGGTCCCAAACGTATGCCCGAGGTAGCTCGTACAGTGGGCAAGGCAATTAATGAAATGAAACGTGCATCGGCGGGCTTTAAGAATGAGATTGACAAAGAAGTTCAAAAGATTGAGCGGGAGACCAAGTTAACTGAATTTATTCAGGACAGAAGGGATACAAATTCCGGGCCAGCCGAACAAATTGAACAAGCTGTGGAAAGGACCGAACAGACAGAGGATGGTTCTAATGAAGTTGGGACCGACGAAATTCAACAAGATATAGATACGAAACAAGATACTGAACCAGATAATGAAAGCAATCCCGAATCCAATAAATCCGAAGGATAAACGTTTGCACTTAATACTGAATTTGGCATGAGACATCATCTTATAATATTTTTCATCTTTTCTTTTGTGCTTCTCTCAACAAACAAGATACAAGCACAAAGCAAGGCAGCCCGAGGTGCCGACGAAGCCTTTGCAAAACACCAGTATTCACTTGCATTGGATCGTTATAAAAAAGCATATGGAAAAGTTCGTAGAAACAAAGACGAACGCAGCCGTATATCCTATCGTATGGCTGAGTGCTACCGTTTAACGGGCAATGCAAAGCGAGCTGAAGCCACTTACCGCCGTGTCGTACGTACGGATATGACCGACCGTTATCCTGAGATTTACCTCACTTTTGCGGATTTGCTCAAGATGAATAAGAAATTTGAGGATGCAACCGAATATTATCAGCTTTATATTGAACGCGTTCCCGATGATCCACGAGGTCAACTTGGTTTGGAAACAGCAGCCCTGGCAGAAGAGTGGCTTGAGAATCCCTCCCGCTTCGAACTTATGGAGCTAAAGAAAGTCAACTCCAGATCCTCAGATTTTGCAGCCACATGGGCATCGGATAACTTTAATGAAATTATATTTACTTCTACACGTGACGGCTCCACCGGAAAAGAAAAAGACCGTTGGACAAACCAAAGTTTCAGTGATTTATACCGTAGCAGATTAGATCGAAATGAGCAATGGAGTTCGCCTGTGTTGCTTGATGAAGATGAGGTAATAAACACTTCTGCAAATGAAGGAAGCCCCTTTATGAATAGCAGCTTTACCTCACTATATTTTACTCGTTGCAATAATATTCCTCAACAAAATTCAGGATGTCAGATTTTTGTAAGCAACCGTTCAGGAAGGAACTGGAGTGCCCCTACCTTGGTACAAATACGCGGTGTAGACAGTCTGGACGTAGTTGGGCATCCTACTCTAAGTAGCGATGAGCTGATTATGTATTTTGCAGCTGAACGTAAAGGAGGTTATGGCGGAAAAGATATTTGGGTGGCACTACGCGACAACAAGAATCAAGCATTTAATCGTCCGCTAAACATTGGACCTGTGATAAATACCAAAGGTGATGAAGTATTTCCATTCCTTCGGAATGACACTACCCTTTATTTTGCAAGCGACGGCCATGGAGGGCTTGGAGGGCTTGATATTTTTGTATCTACCATAGATTCTGCAGGAAATTGGGGTGAGCCCAAAAACTTAAAACACCCGATTAACTCAACAGCTGACGACTTTGCAATACACTTCCATCCTACTGAAGAAAGAGGGTTTATTACAAGTAACAGAAATAATATTCGTGGCACGGAAAACCTGTATTATTTTATTGAGCCACCGGTATTATTTACACTTGCGGGAACAGTAAAAGACGAAAAGATCTTGCAATATATTGAAGATGCCAGCATACGCCTTGTGGGATCAAATGGAACAAGTGTAAGTACGCGAACAAACGATAAAGGCTATTTCTTATTCGGAAGTTCGCAAATGGATAAAAACACTACCTACGAAATTATTATCGATAAAGACCAGTATTTCACTAAAACAGCTATTGAAACTACGGTTGGCGTGGAGTTTAGTCGCGACTTTGAAAAGGAGTTCATGCTTGAACCCATACCTGAAAAACCAATTCCGCTTCCTAATATTTTATACGACTTGGCACGTTGGGAGCTAAAGCCACAATACGAAGACTCGCTGCAAGGGCTAATTGAAACCTTACAGAAAAACCCGACAATTGTTATTGAATTGGCTTCACATACCGACAACCGTGATACGGAAGAACGAAATGATATCTTGTCGCAACGAAGAGCACAATCAGTGGTTGATTACTTGATTATCCGCGGTATTGATGCAGAACGCCTCGTTGCAAAAGGCTATGGTGAAAGAGCTCCCAGATTGCTCGAACAGGAATACAATAGCAATGGAGTCAAATTTGATGCCGGTACGGTATTGACAGAAGAATATATCGACAACTTAAAGTCGGAAGTAGCTAAAGAAGCAGCACACCAGCTGAACAGGCGTACGGAGTTTAGGGTTTTAAGCAAAGATTATGTACCTAAATCCACCACAAAACCTGTGCAAACCGAAGTTGAGATTGTAATTAACCCCGAAGATAATGAGGTGGGCTTCACAATAAATCAGGAAGGCGCCAATGAAGTGCAATGCATGGTTGAAGGCTATACCGAACGTTTTGTCTACTCCCCCAACGAAAATGCATCTATTTCGCTGGAAAAGGCAATGGATTGGTTAAAGAAAGGGCTAATTCATCGTGATAATTTGATTGGTGAAGAAGCAGAATCGGTATTACAAGCAGGTTCAGTAGCACATGGAGCCGTATTCCTGATTCAAGAATTGCCAATCGTACAGTGAATGAAATAGAAATCACTGTTTCTCACGCCTTACAAGACCCGCTTGTTATCGGACAAAGTTTGTTAAATCAGTTTGGCGAGTTTGAATTTAATACGTCATCAAAAAAGCTTATTTTTAAATAATGACTACAACAAATGACAGATACAAATTACGTGGTGTCTCTTCTTCAAAAGAAGATGTACATCAAGCCATTAAGCATATTGACAAAGGGCTTTATCCGAATGCGTTTTGTAAAATAATACCCGATATTTTAGCCGGCGATTCAGATTATTGCAATATTATGCATGCCGACGGCGCAGGAACGAAATCTGCTTTGGCTTATCTTTATTGGAAAGAAACCGGCGACATCTCCGTATGGGAAGATATTGCACAGGATGCCGTTGTAATGAATACCGACGATTTGCTTTGTGTGGGAGTCACAGACAATATCTTACTTTCATCCACCATTGGCAGAAACAAAAATCTGATTCCCGGAGAGGTAATTGCAGCAATAATCAATGGCACTGAAAAGTTTTTGGCACAATTACGCGATTTAGGCATTGGCATTTACAGTACCGGTGGTGAAACCGCTGATGTAGGCGATTTGGTACGTACCATTATCGTGGACAGCACCGTAACAGCACGCCTAAAACGCTCGGAAGTCATTGAAAACAACATTCAAGCGGGTAATGTGATTGTAGGATTGGCATCATTTGGCCAAGCCAGCTACGAAAGCCGCTACAATGGAGGTATGGGGAGCAATGGGTTGACTTCGGCACGCCATGACGTATTTCACCATGAATTAGCAAGGCGTTATCCCGAAAGCTTTGATCCGAGTATCTCACCGGGGCTCGTATACAGCGGTCCATATTCCTTGACGGAATCCACAGTAATTCCCAATGTAGATGCAGGCAGGATGGTGCTAGCCCCTACTAGGACTTATGCCCCGATTATCAAGCTGCTTTTAGAAAATTATCGCCCGAAAATTGACGGCATGATACACTGCAGCGGTGGAGGGCAAACCAAAGTATTACATTTTGTAGATAAACTGCATATCGTCAAGAATAATTTGCTGGACACCCCACCCCTCTTCCAAATGATTCAAAACTCATCGGGTACAGACTGGAAAGAGATGTATCAAGTGTTCAATATGGGGCATCGCATGGAAGTGTATACTGATATTGCCACTGCAAGAGCCTTAATCGATATTGCTTCACAATTCAATGTGGAAGCAAAAGTGATAGGATATGTTGAAGCATCCGAGAAAAAGAAGCTTAGCATCAGCACAAACACAGGCACTTACGAATACAGTTAGCCGTTTCGGCTACAACATCAGTATATAAAACTCAATTTTAGTGATTCAGTCCGATTCACTAGCTAAATATTTTTTGTCATTATTGACAATAAAACCTGTAAAGCGTAAAATATTTACCTTTGCATTTCAAAACCGAAGATAGTGGAAATAAACGATAAATTAGAAGAAATCAAACGCAGGTGGGAAGAAATTGGCGAACAGCTCACCGACCCGGCAGTAATTGCCGACATGAAAAGATATGTAAAGCTCAATAAAGATTACAAAGACTTGGAACCTATTGTACAAGCTTTCCAAGAGTATAAAATTGTATTGGGTAACATACAAAATGCCCGAGAAATTTTACAAACTGAAAAGGATGAAGATTTTCGGGAGATGGCGAAAGAGGAGTTAGACACTTTTGAAACTACCAAAGAAGAGCTTGAAGCTGATATCAGGCTGATGCTCATCCCCAAAGACCCGCAAGACTCAAAGAATGCAGTAGTTGAAATTCGTGCCGGCACAGGCGGTGACGAAGCCAGCATTTTTGCCGGTGACCTTTATCGTATGTATAGCAAGTTTTGCGAAACTCGCGGTTGGCGTACCGAATTGGTAGAAATGAACGAAGGCACTGTCGGGGGCTTCAAAGAAGTAGTTTTCAATGTGATAGGCGACAATGCCTATGGCATTCTAAAGTTTGAATCGGGCGTACATCGGGTACAGCGTGTTCCCAAAACAGAAGCACAAGGACGAATACATACTTCGGCAGCATCCGTGGTGGTACTTCCGGAAGCGGAAGAGTTTGATATTGAACTGCATGAAAGAGATATACGAAAAGACACATTCTGCTCCTCAGGACCCGGAGGGCAGTCCGTCAACACCACCTATTCCGCCATACGCCTTACACATATACCCACAGGTATAGTGGTTTCTTGCCAAGATGAGAAATCACAGATTAAAAACCTGGCAAAAGCTATGAAGGTGCTGAGGACAAGGCTTTTTGAACGCGAATACTCCAAATATTTGGAAGAAATTGCTTCAAAACGAAAAACAATGGTTTCTACAGGTGACCGCTCTGCAAAAATTAGAACCTATAACTGGCCTCAGGGACGGGTAACCGATCACCGAATTAATCTCACATTATATAATCTGTCGGCAATCATCGATGGCGATTTGGATGAAATGATTGAAAAATTACAAACTGCTGAAAATGCAGAGCGAATCAAAGAAGATTTGGGAGTAGAATAAATAGCTAATACGTTAAATATAACAGTCTTATGAATAAAAAGAATCTGGTTGAGCAAATAAAAAAGAAACAATCCTTTTTGTGTATCGGCTTGGATACCGACCCCGATAAACTACCCCAATTTCTCAGGAATTCAGAAGATGCTGTTTTTTTATTTAACAAAGCCATTATCGACAGCACCGCACAATATACGGTATCCTACAAGCTGAATATTGCTTTTTATGAGGCACAAGCTTTGAAAGGCTGGCAAAGTCTTGAAAAGACCATCAACTATATCCGTAGCAATTATCCGGATATTCTAATTATTGCAGATGCCAAACGCGGTGATATTGGCAATACTTCAGCCAATTATGCAAGGGCATTTTTCGATAAACTTGGTGCAGATGCCATTACCGTAGCCCCATATATGGGTTTCGATTCCATTCAGCCGTTTTTAAATTTCAAAAACAAATGGACAATCTTATTGGCGCTTACATCAAATAGCGGTTCGGCAGATTTCCAATATCAAGAAGATAAAAACGGTCAAAAGCTGTATCAAACTGTTATTTCTACTGCCACCCAGTGGGCTGATTCGAGCCAGCTGATGTTTGTTGTAGGAGCCACACATCCCAAGGAGTTGGCAGAAATACGCAAAAGCATACCCGATTATTTCTTATTGGTTCCTGGTGTAGGCGCTCAAGGCGGTAAGCTTCAGGATGTTGCCAAAGCAGCTTTAAATGAAGATTGCGGACTGCTGATAAATTCATCACGCGGAATTATATATGCTTCGTCAAATGAAGATTTTGCTGAGCAAGCTGCTTATCAAGCGAAATTGTTGCAAGAACAAATGCAAGAGATTTTAAAAGAAGCAGCTATTACTATTTAAAGGTAATCAATAGGTTCGCTGCAAAATTCCAAATTGTGACAATAAAAATCGCTATCAGCTTACTAAAGTAAAAGTTACGCTTAAATTTTGAAACAAGCAGCCAAACAATAAAGCTGTTTAGTGCCAATCCGACAAGCGAAATCATAAAAAACTCGGAATATTCCACCAACACATTTGGGTTTTCGCTTTTGAAAGTCCAAATTCGGTTTAATATATAGTTTGAGCTGGCTGCAGTAATAAAGCCTATTGCATTACTCACGTACTGTTGTACTTTGAGTTTTTCTTTCAATAAATAGGTAATCCCAAAATCCACAAAAAGACCCGACAAACCGACGAGTCCAAACTTTATGAACTTCTCAATCAGCACCTTATTTATGAAAGCCAAGCTTATTTGCAATTTCTGCTATTATAAATCAACAATCAAAATCATGGGCGAACCCTCGCGTACAATATCTACATTTACTCGTTGTCCGATCTTCAATTGTCTCAAACGATTCATATAATCATAAATTGTTGTCACACTCATGCCGTTGAGGCCAACAATTTTATCTCCTTTTTTAATACCAGCCAAATCAGCAGGACCTCCACTGGTAACACCATCAACGCCTAAGCCGTCTTCATCGCCCCCCGTATAATTGGGCATAATCCCCAAGGTCACTTTAAACCCACGGCGCACTGAAGGTCTGTGCTTGGGTCCGGCTTCCGTAAATTGAGGTCGATCAACAGCATTTGCAATACGTAAGACAGTTTGTTCCACAAGGTTCACTACTTCTACTATGCCTTGGTAATTAATTTTATCAGGGCTATCGGCAGGCGTATGATACTCGGGATGAGCACCGGTAGTATAAAACAATACCGGAATATCCGCAGCATAAAATGATGCATGGTCAGATGCCCCAAAACCTTCGGGGGAATAACTCAATTTAAGAGGCGAAGCACTTGCTAATTCATCCAATAAGGCTTCAAAGTTTGGTGCAGTGCCGGTACCGGCAACAGCTACTTCATTTTGCTCGTTCAGTCTGCCAATCATATCCATATTCAGCATGGCAACAATCTTTGATGCGTCAAGCGGGAGATTTTGCACAAAATGCTTTGAGCCAAGCAGCCCCAGCTCTTCCGCGCCAAATGAAACAAACATAATCGAACGTTTAATTTCAGCGGATTTTTCAGATAAGCGCTTTGCCAAATTAAGCAGTCCCACAACGCCGGAGCCGTTATCATCAGCACCAAGATGGGGAGCTAAAGTATCAGGCACACGCGAGCCGGAACCTTCACCTCCCATTCCCAAATGATCATAGTGTGCACCAATAACCACAAACTCATCATTCAGCTTGGGATCGGAACCTTTTAGGTATGCAACAACATTGAAAGTAGTAGTTTCTTTTTTGTCAAGCTGCACCAAGGATGATACATGGATACCGGACAAAGAAATATTTGGATTTTCATTTCGGATAAGCTGAGCTTCGAGGCTGTCAACAGCAATTTTATTCTCGAAAATGGCCTTTTGAGCAAATTCCTTTTTCAAATCCATCACCGGAATTCCGGCACTTACAACCGAGCGTTCAAAAAGCAAAGGCGTTAAATCATCATTCGGGCTATTTTTCACACCTCCAACCAAAATTAATCCCAAAGCACCATTGTCACGTGCATAAAGTGCTTTGTTACGCGCATCGGCAAATGGAATAAACGGACTGTTGTTATCATCGGGTTTGGGATCGCCTTTTAAGGCAATAACCCATTTTCCTTTTACATCAAGACCTTTATAATCGTTGTATTCCAAGGAATCAGTTTGAATCATTAAGCCAAAGCCAACAAACACAGTTTCAGCTTCATAAATACCGTTTTCACTAAATGCATATAGACTGTAATCTTGATCATAAATAGCTTTATGACTGCCAAAATTGGCATAATTTTTATCGGATGCTTCAACTGAAGTGACAAGCTTAAAAGGATGTAAGGCTTTATTATCAAAGAAATCAAGCCCGAGATTACGAAAGTCGGAAGCAATAAAATTTGCTGCAACTTTATCTTCAGGGGTTCCGGGAAACCTCCCTTTTAAGCTATCGGAAGCAAGGAAATAAAGATTTTCACGAAGAATGTCAGTTTCGGTAGGCTGTTGCGAAAAAGCTGAAACAGCAATAAAAAATATCAATAAAGAACTTAAAATTTTACGCATCTTTCTGGGTTTTTATGCAAAAATAAGCTAATTCGCTTGGGAAGCCGGCTTTAAAAAAGCTTAAAAAAAGCAAAAACTCAAGCTTTTAAAAATGATTTAAATGGTTTTCCCAAAATGAGAAAGATATCTACCTTCATTCAATCGCTTCTAAAGTATTAATCCTTAATAATATGTACATAATTATATACTTTAATTCTCCAAAATACAGTAAATCTTTAACACTTATCCTAAATTAGGAAGCTTATTCCCGTTTTAGGAATTAACTCAAATTGAAATTTATTTTCTCCATTGATTTACAGCAGCTTATCATTTTGGCACACTAGTTGCAATTATGAGAATTAAAAGGCATAAGATACTTGTTTTGTTTGTTTTTCATAATTGGGCCGCTCTCCCCGAGCGGCTTTTTTTTATGTCTTATTTTTCCAAGCGGTTCTTAATTGATATAAAATCAATCTTACCGCTGTCCAACATTGGGAATGATTCAAACAACACTATTTTCCGTGGCATTTCATGTGCATGCAGCTGTTCTTCCAAATTATTCCAAAGTCCAAACAGCTCTTTAGTCGATAAATCAGCTTCAATAATTAGAACCGGCAATTGCCCGCTGCGCTCATCCGAAACCCCTACAATTGCAAAATTAAATTCACAAAAAGAAGCGATTTTTCGTTCAATTTGTTGGGGAAACATCTTCATCCCTGCCATATTTATTATGTCGTCCATGCGCCCCAACACAATAAAGCGATTATTGTCAAGCAGTTCAACTTTATCATTCGTTTGCAGCCATCCATCGGTAAGGTAGGCAGCTTTTACTTTTAAACAGCCACGTTCATCTTGCGCAATTTGTATACCATCCAGCACTTGGAAATACTCGATTGACTCAAGCCCGGTAATCTTACGCAAAGCAATATGGCTAAGTGTTTCAGTCATACCGTAGGTATGAAAAATTTGTGTTTCAAAGCTGGTTGCAATTTTTTCAATTTCCGGACTTAGTGCCGCACCTCCAAGAAGCAAGCTTTGGATAAGCTGAAGGCTTTCAGCTTCATTTTGTGCAAGCCTAAGGAACTGCAAAGGCACCATAGCAGCAAAATCAATATTTGATTCCAAGGCTTTCAGAGGCTCCTTCTCGGAGGGACTGACAAATAAATGCAGACCGCCGACAAGTGCACGTACAATCATCATTTTACCGGCTATGAATTTCGGAGATAAACAAAGTAAAGCCGTATCGCCTTCCTTTAACTGCAAAAAACTCAGTGTCATCTTAGCACTTTGCAGCATTTGTTCGCGTGTAACCTGTATTTTTTTAGGCTTTGCCGTCGATCCGGAAGTCTGCAATCCAATATATCTCGCATCAGAAAACCATTCCTTCAAAAAGAGCATTGCGTCATACATCAAAGGATTAGCAATGTTAGACATCGACAGCTGAAGAATATCTTCTTTCGAATACGTTCGATGATGTATTTTTATGGATTGGATCATATTAAATTCCCAAAAGCTTCAAGTCCCACCTTTGTTCATTACATAGCACTAATTTATCTCTTTTGATTGCAAGCGGCGAATCAATATTGTTTTCATATAATTGCCCTGTCCCCAAGCCTTGCGGCAAATGTAATTGCTTTGCAGCAGTCCATTGCGCAATGGCATTTAAGCCGATATTTGATTCCAAAGCGGAGGTAGCCCACCAGTCAATTTGCATAGATTCAGCAAGTTTAATCCACTGATCTGACTGTTGCAAACCTCCTAAAATACTGGGTTTCAGAATAATATAAGCAGGTGAAATATTTTCAAGCAATGCTTTTTGATTATTAATGCCAAAAACACCAATCAATTCTTCATCCAATGCAATGGGGATTTGACTTTGTTGACAAAGCTGATGCATAAATTCATACTGTCCTGCCCTAATGGGCTGCTCAATGGAATGTATCTGAAATTCGGACAAGCGATTCAATTTTTCGAGTGCATCGGTTTCACCAAATGCTCCGTTGGCATCCAAACGTATTGTCAACTCTTTTTCTTTGAACTCATTGCGGATATATTTTAACAAGTCCAACTCATCATCAAAATTCAAAGCACCTACCTTCAGTTTGATTACCTGAAAGCCTGCTTCAATCTTTTGTATGATTTGTTGACGCATATATTGCTTATCACCCATCCAAATGAGTCCATTTATTTCAATGCCGCTTTTACCAAGGGAGAAATCATTGTCATACAAAATTCTTTTGCCCCCTTTTTTCAAATCCAGCAAGGCAGTTTCAACGGCAAAGGCAAGGGCAGGGAATTTTTCACCGGACTTTGCATTCCATGCATCAAAATCATTAATATTTCGGCAAAGCAATTCTATTTCAGCTTCCAAATCAGTAACGGATTCAATACTCAAGCCGGGAATAATACTACACTCCCCTATTCCCACTGTATCAGGTTGTTGGCGATGATATATCAGAATAAACCAAGACGGTTTATCAAGCAGCACCCCTCTGGAAGTGCCGGCAGGCCTGCGAAACTGAAGTGAATACGGAATAAATCGGGCGTGTAACATTTTACATATTGATTAAAAGACCAGAAACAATGGTAAACAGCAAGGTTTTTAGTGCAAGTTTTCGCAAAAAAGGGTCCAAGGCGGCTTTTCCTTCAATTTTAAAAATCGACACCAGGTCATGCACAAATAATGGAAGCAAGATTAAAAAGCCATAGTGCAGCAGGGGTGCATTTCGAATGAATAAAAATACTGTCATCAGCACAAAAGGGGCTAAAACCAAGAATGCATGATACTTTAAAGCTTTGTGGTAGCCCATTTTTACTACCAATGTATGCTTACCGGTTAATTCATCATTTACATGATCACGCATATTATTCAGATTCAGTACTGCAGTGCTTAACATTCCAATGGCAATGGCAGGTAAAAACACGGCTCCATTTAAGCTATTCGTTGCCAGATAATAGGTTCCGAGAACAGCAGCCAAGCCAAAAAAAATAAATACATTCAAATCGCCAAGCCCTCTATATCCGTATGGCTTTTCGCCAACCGTATATCGAATTGCGGCATAAATTGACGCCAATCCGGCTATGAGCAAGCCGATTTTTCCAATCATGCTGATATCGGCAAGCCAAAATATCATATAAACTCCTGCCGCTAATGAAAGCAAGGCAAAGACAAGCATTGCAATTTGCATTTCGGATTTACCCACTTCCCCACTCTGCACAGTTCTTTTTGGACCTATACGTTTTTCATTATCTGAGCCCCCCACAAAATCGCCATAATCATTTGAGAAATTAGACAAAATCTGCAGCAAAAGTGTTGTAACAGCAGCCATTATTGCCACATCGAGTTTGAAATCAGGATGTGTGGCAGCCACAAAGCCTCCCATGGCAATACTTGCCAATGCCAAGGGTAATGTTCGCAGCCTGGAAGCTTTAATCCATGCCCTAAAACTTGCCATTTCTTATGGATACTTAGGATATTTATGAAAATCGGGTTCACGCTTTTCCAAAAAGGCGTGCTTCCCTTCTTGTGCTTCTTCGGTAAGATAATACAGCAGTGTGGCATTTCCGGCAAACTCTTGTATCCCGGCTTGTCCATCGAGTTCGGCATTAAGTCCGAGCTTTATCATGCGCAATGCCATCGGGCTGCGTTTCATCATAATTTGACACCATTCAATAGTTGCTTCTTCCAGCTGTTCAAGCGGCACAACACGGTTTACCATTCCCATTTCCATGGCTTCCTGAGCCGAGTAAAATAGATTGAGGAACCAAATTTCACGTGCCTTTTTTTGTCCTACAATACTTGCCAGATAAGAAGAGCCAAAGCCGGCATCAAAGCTACCAACTTTAGGTCCCACTTGTCCGAAGCGGGCATTTTCGGAAGCGATTGTCAAGTCGCAAACGATATGCAACACATGTCCTCCGCCAACAGCCCATCCATTTACCATTGCTACAACCGGTTTGGGCATGGAGCGGATTTTCTTTTGCACATCCAACACATTCAAACGTGGAATACCCTGCTCATCAATATATCCTCCATCGCCTTTTACATTTTGATCGCCGCCACTGCAGAATGCTTTGTCGCCTTCACCGGTTAAAATAATTACATAAATATCCTGCCGCTCGCGGCAAATTTCAAATGCATCGGCAAGCTCAAAAGTCGTCGTTGGGCGAAATGCATTTTGTACCTCAGGACGGTTGATGGTGATTTTTGCAATATTGTTCCATAGTTCAAAACGAATATCCTTATAAGTTTTTATCGGACTCCAATCAGCTGTTGATTTCATAGACTCAGGCTTAATATTTTCAAATAATTAGTAAGATTTCTATATTTCTTTCGCAAAGCTACTAAAAAGCGCGGCATCTAATCAAGGCTTTTACACAATAAATATAAAGAGGCGGTTGTTTGAAAGGGGAAATAGTCACATGCTTTAAATCAAAAAAGCATTAATAAATTAGACCATTATACATAACAAAAACTGGCATCGATCGGTTCGTTTTTACACTTGCGACCAATGCCAATTTAGCCTGCATAATTCACCAATTCATAAGCTTGTGAATCTAACTTTATCGTAATAAGCTTATGAACATTGCGTTAGGAGACTGTAGTAGTAATATAAAAAAGTGTTTATTATAAAATGAATTTTGATTTAATTTTGGCAATTTTTACGTTATGAGTTGTTCGCGGTAGTTGGCTACAGCTTCACACCTTATGCCTGAAAATTCCTCAAAATTAAATTCATGAATTAAGCAGGTTAGTTCGTCTCAAAAGGTTCAAATTCAGGGTATTAGATCCAAGCTTGAACGTTGTTTTAGAAATAAGTCTACTTAGTTTCTACCGTCAAATTTCTTTTCACCATTGACGTAAAGAGCTGCATCCATCGGATTAAATAAATACACATCATTTTGATATGCGCCCTCATTATTTACTTCTAAAATAGCTACTCCTTGGTTTTCCGGCAAAAACAGTTCCGCCTTTATAAATTCATCATCGAATAAAATAAATGCACTTATAACCTCTTCACCATCAGCAACATTAACAGGATTTAAACGTTGGGCAATCTCAAACACTTTAATACAAGCTTGCTGAAGATCGCTCCAAATTTCACCTGCTGCAGTAAGGCATCCATGCTCATCGGTATCACCACCAACTTCAGTAAGTTCAGTAGGTTGTTCCTCCGTAACTTGCTCCGTAGAAGTGTCTCTTGGGCTATTACATGCGATCATGGCAAGAAACACAAAAGATAATAAAATCAGTCTTTTCATTTTCAATTTTTGTTAAGTTATTGTTATTATTTTGATTGACAACACATTGTCAAATTTTAAGAATACGTTTTTAGTTTGTCAAATATACAAATTCTATTGATAGCGCACTAAATTTTTATGATATAACACTTTGATACATAGCAATCTTCTATGTGAATATTAATTTTACGTTAATTTATTCACTCGGATTTTCCTTATCAATCAGATTTTAATTTTTCAAAATAATCATGGAGTACTTCTCCACTCAACTGGGCAGGACTTTGTATTTCTAGTACTGCAGCTGAAGAGGATTCATTTATAAACTTATCCCATTGCTTATGCAAAGACGCTAAATCATTTGCCGCAAAATAGTTTAAACCAAATGTTTGTGTGATTCCTTCTGCCGAAGTTTGGTGTGCCGCTTCAAAGTATTTTTCCATAAGTCCGGTTGTTGAAGGTCCTTCAATAAATCGAAAAATCCCCCCTCCTCCGTTATTTATTAAAATAATCTTCAGATTTTTTGGTAAATGACTGTTCCACAAGGCATTCGAGTCATAAAAAAATGATAAATCGCCTGTAATAACAAGGTTTAGACCATCGGAAGCAAAAGCAAATCCGGCGGCAGTAGAAATGCTGCCATCGATACCGCTTGTTCCTCTGTTTGAGAAGAATCGTATTCCTTCAATATGTTCAAAAAGTTGCGCATAACGGACCGGTGTACTATTAGCCAAATGAACAATCATCTCCTTATCTATTTGACCGAAGATGAACTCCATAATTTTCATATCGGAATAAGGCAAATCTTTTACAATATTAAGGTGCCGAGTCGTACCGACATCTTTAAGTTGTTTCCAAGAATCGGCATAGTTTGAATCTATTTTCTTTAAAAAAGGCAGTAGTTGCTCCAAAAACTTCGTTTCATTTAGCATGATTAGGTCAGTGAGTTGCATATAGGAATCAACTAATTCAGCTTGTTCTGCAATATGCCAATGATGTTGGATAGCACTCGTTCGTAAAAAACTTTTAATTCGTTTACTTACTACTGCATTTCCCATAGTGATAAGAAAATCAGGGCGATATATGCTTGGATTTTCCATGCAGCTCAAACTCCTGTCAATACATGAATGGAAGCTTTCACCATACATATTTGATGTGGTTTCGGTGAGCACTACTACATTCGGGAAGGCAGAAAGTGAGTTCAAAAGACTATTCAGTTTTTCATTGGGATTCATTTGCCCAACGAGTAGCATAAGTCTTTTTGAATGATTTAATTTATCTGCCAATGTCAAGATTTGCGATTCATCAAACTGTTTTTCAGGAAGTTGCAATACTATATCTTTTGGTTTTGTATGCAACTGATGATCAAAACCATATAATGGCTCCGCAAATGGAATATTCATATGTACAGGTCCCGGGATGGGGTAAAATGCTGCATTTAATGCTTCCGCAATTAATCGATCGTTATACCAAATATCGCTTTCATCTCGAATTTGATGTGGCAATTGTACACTTTTTCGCACATGATTATCAAATATCCCCAGTTGTCGAATCGTTTGTCCATCGCCTTGGTCCACCCATTCCGGCGGACGATCTGCGGTAAGCACCAGCAAGGGTATCTGCATATAATAGGCTTCTGCAATTGCCGGAGCATAATTAAGTGCGGCAGTGCCCGAAGTACATGCAATTGCCACAGCTTGTTGCTGTTGTTGCGCAAGCCCCAACGCAAAATATGCGGCACTACGCTCATCCACTATGCTCAGGCATTCAAATTCACCCGAGCCACAAAAAACGGAGATAATGGGCGCATTGCGCGAACCGGGCGAAACCACCAAATAACGTATTCCTCTCGATTTTAATATGGCTGCCAAATGCAGCAAACCGGTTTTATCGTGTAGCATACTGCAAAGTTGCGGATTATTTTGCAATAACGGATGATAGAACAGAAGTTTTTAATACGGTCTCTTCCCATTCCTTTTGTGCATCGGAGGCAGCCGTAACACCTCCTCCCACATACAAGTATGCGGTATTCCCAATTAACTGCATGCAACGCAGATTCACATAATAATCGGCATTATGTGCATCATATCGCATTCCAAGGAATCCGGTATAATACAAACGGCGATGCGGCTCAGCCTGCTGTATCAGCTGTTTTGCCTCATTGGTAGGCACTCCGCATACTGCAGGAGTAGGATGAATCGCTTTTGCCAACATATCCACATTGACAGCTGCAGGCAAGCGAAAGCTAAATTCAGCTTTCAAATGCGCAACCGGACCTGCCAAAGCCGTAAATACTTCAGATTCTTCAATTTTTTCAATTCCCAAGGATTTCAGCTGCTCCCGAATATGCCAAATGACATATGCATGCTCATCGATTTCCTTTTTGCCCCATTGCATTTCTTCGGCTTGTCTCCCATCAACAGCTTGAGTAGAAGCTAAAGCCATGGTTTCTGCCTGCCCATCCATTACATTCAACAGTAGTTCGGGACTGGCGCCCATCCACTGTTGTTGGTCGCCATCGCTCACGCAATAAACAAACGCATCGGGATAGCGTGCACATAAGTCAATATATACATCTCCCCAGTTTTTGTGCGATGGTAATTCAACAGGATGAATACGGGAAATAACAAGCTTACTGATATGCTTTTGCTTCATCTTTTCAATGAAATCCGTAACTGTTTTCAAATAAGCCGCATGCTGCCATGATTCAACGGCAGTCCGGCGATTTTCCTCCTTCTCCTTGCTGATTTTGAATGCTTCATCCTTGATATTTACTAAAAAACCTTCTTGCACATCTTTCAATATGAAATAAGATGTTGTGATTTCATTTTCATCGAAAGGAGCCATTACAAAAACGGGAATATCCTTTGGAGGTGTTTCCACAATTTCAACCTCAAAAGCAGATTTAGGCAGTAGTTGTCCGGGCAGTCGATAGCTCACAAAAGCCCGACCTTCGGTCAAGAATTCATGAATTGCCCGTGCCAGCTCCATAGGTTATTTTTGCATTATAAAGTTTGTCAATCGACAAATTGAAACCGTTCTTCCTTCTTCATCAACTATTTGGATATCCCAAATATGTGTTGTCCTTCCTTTATGCACAAGCTTTGCTTCGGCAAAGACCCAACCATCTTTGACTGAACGTACATGATTTGTTGTCATAGACAATCCACGCACATCATATTTTTCCAAGTCAAACATAAGTGCAGAGCCAAAGCTACCCACTGTTTCTGCCAGCGCCATACTTGCACCTCCATGCAGCAAGCCCATGGGCTGATGTGTTCGATGGTCAACCGGCATACGTGCCTTTACATAGCCCGGCTTCGCATCAAGGTACTCAATACCCAATACTTCCATCAAAGTTCCTTTATTGAACGCATTGAGTTTGTCAAGATTTGGCTTATCCATTTATACGATTTCCTGTTTTATCGATTAAAAATATATGATTATTTCACCATTCCCAGCTCTTGCATCATAAATGCATATTCAAGTGCTGTTTCTTTTATGCTTTCGAAGCGCCCTGAAGCACCACCATGTCCAAAATCCATATTTGTTTTCAATAAAAGATTTCGGTCATTGGTTTTTAAGGCACGCAGCTTGGCAACCCATTTGGCAGGCTCCCAATATTGCACCTGACTGTCGTGTAGACCTGTGGTTACCAACAAAGCCGGATAATCTTTTGCTTCAACTTGATCGTATGGGCTGTAGGAAAGCATATACTCATAATATTGTTCTTCATTTGGGTTGCCCCATTCATCATATTCACCGGTTGTCAATGGAATATCTTCATCCAACATGGTTGTAACCACATCAACAAAAGGCACTTGCGCAATAACGCCATGCCATAGCTCGGGGCGCATATTCATCACGGCACCAACCAGCAAACCGCCGGCACTGCCTCCCATGGCAAACATTTTGTCGGTGGACGTAAACTGTTCTTCAACCAAATATTCACCGCATGCGATAAAATCGTGGAAGGTGTTTTTCTTATTCAATAGTTTGCCATCTTCATACCAGTTCCTTCCCATTTCTTCGCCTCCGCGAATATGTGCAATTGCCCAAATGAAACCTCTATCGAGCAAGCTGAGGCGGGAGATACTAAAATACGCATCCATACTTGCACCATAAGAGCCGTAGCCATAAAGCACCAGCGGATTTTGACCGTTTCGCTCCATGCCTTTTTTATAAACTATGGATAAAGGAACCAACACACCATCGTGCGAAGGCACATACAAGCGTTCAGAAGCATAATCATCCGGATTGTATCCACCCAAAACTTCCTGCTGCTTGAGCAAGGTTTTTTCATGCGTTCCCATATTGAAATCGAAAACAGAGCTGGGAGTTACCAAAGAGGTATAGCCATAACGTACTACATCCGTATTAAAATCGAGATTGGTAGACAGATAAGCTGTATAAGCCGGTTCGCCAAAATCAAGATAATAATCTTGACTTCTATCCCAGCTCATGATACGTATTTGAAGTAATCCGTTTTTTCGCTCTTCCAATGCCAAATAGTTTTCAAAAACCTCGAAATCTTCCAGTAATACATCTTCACGGTGTGAAATAACTTCTGTCCAATATTTTAATTCGGTATTTATCAATGAGGTACGCATCAAACGGAAGTTCACTGCCTCGTGGTTGGTGCGTATATACCAATGTTGTCCAAAATGTTCAATCCCGTATAACAAATCGCGTTTTCTTTCCTGAATCAGCTTAAATGGGGCATCCGGATTTTCGGCAGGCTGCACCCTGAACTCCGAAGAAACGGTACTGCCAGCACCAATAACGATATAATCTCTTGATTTGGTTTTAAATACAAAACAGTTGAAGGTAGGATCCGCTTCATGATATACTTCAACTTCTTTGGAATCGCCTAATTGATGCTTGATGATTTTGTAGGAGCGTAAATTTTCATCCTTAATGGTGTAATACAAGGTTTTATTATCGTTCGACCATACCATATTACCTGAGGTATTTGGAATGATATCTTCATAAAACTCTCCGGTCTTCAGGTCTTTTATGTGGACAGTATATTGTCTTCTACTCACAGTATCCACCGCAAATGCAAGCAGTTCGTTATTATTGCTGACCGCAAAGCCTCCAACTTGATAATACGCATATCCTTCAGCTAACTCATTCACATTCAGCATAATCTCTTCTTCTGCTTCAGCTTCTAATGATCTACGACAGTAGATCGGATATTCTTTCCCCTCTTCATAACGGGTATAATATGAAAAGCCGTTCAGAGTATATGGTACGGACATATCGGTTTGTTGGATTCGACCCAAAATCTCGTTATAAAGCGTTTCTTGCAGTAGGTTGGTTGGCGCCATCACCGCATCTGTATATTTATTTTCATCCTCGAGATACGAAATCACTTCCGAATCTTCACGTTGGTTGAGCCAATAATAGTCATCCACTCTTGTATGCCCGTGAATTGTCATTTCATGTGGGACTTTTTTGGGATTTGGAGGTGTCATCTGCTCTGTTTTTTGTGAATTACATGATAGCATGAATAAAAGAACCGGCATCAACAACAGGCGGCTCCAGAAATTTCTATTAGTAGTTTTCATATAATGGTTGAATTTAGGGTTTTAAAATGAAAATGTCATACCAAGGCTAGGCATTAACGGAAGCTGTCGTACTACTGAATTTGTTATCTGGTCGACATAAAACACATTCTTACGATTATAGATATTCGTGAGGCTGAAATTCACTTCCAACTCCGTTTGTTCGCTAAAGAAGAATCTGCGCTTTAAGTCAAAGTCTAAACGATGATAGGCAGGCAATTCTCCTTGGTTCAGGTCGCCATAAATAATGCCGAGTTGTCCATTTGCTGTAGTATAATCAGTATTCACGCCTCCTGTGAAGGGGAGATACTCATAATAGCCCTGCACCTGCGTAAAGGGGAATCCTGTCCCAAAATTCCATCTTGAGCTGATTTCCCATTCCTTTTTTTCGCCTGCCGTATAGCTAAATATAAAATTCACATTATGTCTGCGGTCGTAGTGCGGGCGGTAGGTAATCAGCTCGCCGGGTTTTGCTTCATAGGTTTTACTTACATAGCCCAAAGAATATACAGACCATATATATATAGGACCTGATTCATATTTCAACGCAATATCGCCTCCATATGCTTTCCCTTTTTCGATGATAAAGTCTTTCTTCAAAATATCCGGGATGGTATATGGCGCAGTTGATTCGTCATACAGCTTATTTCGGTTTAGGTTGGTAAGCTGATTAAAGTCTTTCAGATAGCCTTCCACATTCAAATGGAGTGATTTTGTAAGGTCAAACTCTACTCCCAAGATATAATGTGTTGCTTTTTGCAGCTTACTTGTAATTTGTTCCCTGTCGAAGGTTCGGGGAAGGTTTTCGGGTCCGGATAAAAATCCGTAGAACAAGTTCACCACATCGCGGTCACTATTTGCAGCGATCAGGTTTTGTGAATACAATCCGGTAGCCAGCTTAAGGCGGATATTATCAGTGAGCAAGTATTTAGCTGCCAGGCGTGGCTCGGGCGAAACTTCCGAAAGCGATGCATACCATTGTAAGCGAAGGCTTGGCTCGAGTAGGAGCTTGCCCAACGTGGCTTTGTAACGACCGTAGCCCGCAAGTTCGGTAGTATGTTCAATCTGCTCAATCACACGACCAACTCCATTTGTGAAGTTAAATTCAGTTTTAAATCCCAACACCTCAATGCCGTATTTGAACAGGTCTTTTCCTAAAAAGTAGGTAAAGTGAAAACCCATATTAAATCCGTCGATTGAACTGGAGCGCTCGGGCGCAGATTGTTCCTCAAGGCGTGCATCATAGTTTGAATATGCCAAGTTACCTTCAAGCAATACGGGTGATTTGCCCGGTATTACAAGGAAATTGGCACCACCACCAAAAGCTGTCCAGCCAAAGTCGGACAAGGCTTTATAATTGTTTACCTGATCATTGAAGTTAAAGCCGAAAAAGTTTACCTTGCTGCCATTTGACGCATTGATAGAGACCTTTCCGTACAAATCGAGAAAGTTAAAGGGCAAGCCCTCCGGGTCGATATATGAATAAATTGCTTTACTGGTTTGTTCGAGGAAGGAGTTTTTCATTGAAAACACAAAAGAAGAGCTGGAGCCATTCTCCTGCTTGGCACGCACGAGTGGTCCTTCCAACATCAAGCGGGTACCAAAACTGCTTGCCCCCACTTTTCCGGCCAGGCGTCTTTTATTTCCATCGCGGGTGGTGATATCCATCACAGAAGAGATTCTTCCGCCGTAGTCGGCACTAAATCCGCCAGTAAAAACTTCTGCATTTCGAATGATATCCGTATCAAAAACCGAAAACAGACCTATAGAATGGAAAGGATTATACACAATCATGCCATCGAGCAGCACTTTGTTTTGAATGGGAGCGCCCCCTCTGATATAAAGCTGCCCTCCTTGGTCACCCGTAAAGATAACACCGGGCACCACTTGCAGGTATTGCGCCAAATCCGACTGCCCACCAATTGAAGGGATTTTTTTCAAAGTTTTTGGAGTAAGGTTAATGACCGATGTTTTTGTTTCAGTCACTGCTTCGATACGCTCGGCGGTTACATTTACCGTCCCAAGACTGATGGAAGACTCCACAAGATTAAATCTTTTGTTTAGCACATCTCCTTTTCTGACAGTAATGGTTTCTTGAATGGTATCATAGCCCAAATAGGTTACCAGCAAGGTATATGTCCCGGGATTTATTCGGGAGATACTGAAATAACCATTCAAATCGGTGGAAGCACCATAGTTTGTCCCATCGAGATAGACATTTGAGAAAATAACCGGTTCACCGCTTTTTAATTCGTATACAAATCCACGAATAACACCATCTTGGGCATATAAAAAATTAGCAGAACCAAAAAGAATAAAAATTGAAAATACCAATACAGATTTAAAGAAAAACCTCATCATTGTCAGTTAAGGGTTACTATTATAAGTTTCTAACAATTTAGAAACGAAAAATATTCCAAAAAATATAATCTGCAAAGAAAGGCAAAAAAGTAGTAGGCATACCGTATTCAATCAGTGTTGGGTTGAATTTATCCTATCTACGGGCAATAAAAAGCATGGCAGGAGCAATTTATTTGTTAAAAGGCCTCGCATCTAAACTATATTTCACTTTCTGTTTTTACTTAGTTCCGATGCTTTTTCTAAAAGTGCCACTTCTTTTTTTGAAAGTTTTTTGGGGATATTGACTTGTATACGCACCAAAAGATTTCCTCTTTTCTCAGAACCATAAACCGGCATTCCTTTCCCTTTTAACCGCAACAAGCTTCCATTTTGGGTATATGCTTTCAAGGGGAGCATTAATTTCCCTTCAAAAGTATCAATTTCGACCTTACCTCCAAGTATTGCCGTATAAAAATCAACCGGCAAATCCATCTGCAAATCATTGTCGTTTCGAACAAACTGAGGATGTGCATTTATTTTTACTGCAATCAGCAAATCACCTTCCATGCCCGGCTGTGAGCCTTTCCCTCCTTTTCCTTTCAAGCGAAGCAGCTGTCCGTCACGAACACCTTGTTTAAGTGGCACGCGAAGCTGTTTCCCGTCCACATTAAAAAGTTTTGAGCTCCCATGAAAGGCTTCTTCGAGGCTAATCTTCACTTCAGTCCTCAAATCGCCGCCTTTTCGAGCATATGCTTGCCGAGATTGTCCCTGCGCAAAGCCTCCTCCAAAAAATGCATCAAAGAAATCGGAAAAGCCGGAACGAGCTCCAAAAAACTCACCAAAGCCACCCTGACCAAAACCTTGACCGGAAAAACCTCCGAAATCGAAACCGCTAAAGCCAGTTTGCTCATATTGTTGCCAGTTTGCACCAAGATCGTCGTACTTCTTGCGTTTTTCCGGATCACCCAATACATTATAAGCTTCGGAAATAGATTTAAACTTCTCCTCAGCCGCCTTATCACCCTGATTCTTATCCGGATGATACTGAACAGCCAGCTTTCGGTAACGCTTTTTTATTTCGTCCGCACTTGCATCTTTCGATACGCCTAATATGTCGTAATAATCCTTGTATTCCATACTGTATAAGGATATTAGACAAAAAACATGCCACTGTCAAAAAGTTGACAGCTTGTCAGTTTTAGCATGAAGCGGATGATAAAGCAAGCATAAAATCAAGCTCTTCTATGAAGGAAAATGGCATGGACTAATAGCGATGTACCACAAAATTAGAAACTGCCGCATCCATTTTAACCACAATCTGTTGGCTTTTTTCGCGAAAATCGGGTGTTTCGTATACTCCCTTTGATAGTTTTTCAAAGCCATCCAATTGACGGTTCGAAAGGACGGAGCTGCCTTCGATACGGCATCCCGCCTCTTCCGGTATATTTAATTCAATGGAAGAAGCTCCCGCACTGATGCGGATATCGGAGCGAGGCTGCAATGTGCCAATACTAACCTCAATAGCGGCAGCCCCACAGTTTATCTCAAACATTTCCACCTTAAATGCTTTCAAATCAAAATCCACATCCGCTGCTCCAATGTCAGCCTTGATGCGCCAAACAGGATTTGTATTAAGTGCAATATTTAAGTCATTTTTATACTTTTTGGCAGAAATGGAAACATCATGGTTTTGCTTTACAAAAACAGCTGCATGTTTGTCTTGCTCTTCAACTTTAAACTCATATAAAACCTCTTCACTGTTATTGTCTACGTTAATCAAATCGGAAGTGGTATGCTCAAGCTTGAAATAACCGGCAGCAGCGGATAAGTCTAAACTCGCAAATTCCACTTCTGGATTAAATGGCTCCGCAAAATACTGTTGTAAGTTATCTTTTGATGGCAATTCCGTAGTGGGCGTACGTTTAGCTCCTCGTATTGTTTTAGCATCCAGCTGAAAATAAGCAAACACCCCCAAAGCTATAGCAAAAGCAATAAGTAACAGCTTAAACAGCTTCTTAATAGGTAAGATAGATATCCCCCAAAAGACAAACAACAAAGGCCATAGCTTGCTCAAAGTCCACCAGCTAAATGTGAAAATATGTAAGCGGTCAAGCAGTAATAAGGATCCGAAAAGGACCAAAAGTACACCCCAAAATATATTTTGATTTCTCATGAGTTCGAATTATTTATTTGATTTACGGGAATTTGCTAATAAAAACAATCCGGCAATAATTAATAGTACAGGCCACAAGCTACGGATCAAAACACGTGTGCTGGGCCAAAAATTCACTACTAAAAACAGCAGTCCTATACTCACCAACAGCAATCCCACTATTAAAGAGGATGTGTTTGGGGAGCTGCTCGATTCTTCCGGCGTGGAATCTTCAAGGACCTCTTCCGCCTCCTCTTCCGCCTCTTCTTCGGCACTTTCTTGAGTGCTTCCAACAGCAGTGTTTTTCTCCGGGAGGACAATCCACAATATGATATAGATCAAAAATCCTCCGCCTCCGGCAAACATAGCCAACACAAATAAAAGACGAAAAACAACCACATCCACACGGAATTTATCAGCTAAACCGGCACAAACACCTCCGAGTGTTTTGTTATTTGCCGAACGATATAAACTTGATTCTTGAGTCATAATTTAATAGTATTTATCAGTCAGACGCTCAGGGAACGAAAAAGTTACATTTTCGCCTAAATAAAGCAAGATTTTTGAAATAAATATAAAATTGAAACTTTTTTAAAAAATATAAATAGTATTTCAAACAAATTTGTATTTTTAGCCTCTGAAGTTATACACATATAAACTTATATATCTATTAAAATTAATCAAATAAAAATGACAAAAATCAAGGTTGTGAACCCTGTCGTTGAACTTGACGGCGACGAGATGACCAGAGTAATCTGGAAATTTATTAAAGAGAAATTAATTCTACCATATTTAGACATTGACCTAAAATATTTTGATTTAGGGATGGAAAATCGTGATGCCACCAATGACCAGGTGACTATCGATGCTGCCCATGCCATTCAAAAATACAATGTCGGCATTAAATGTGCTACCATCACTCCCGACGAGAAACGGGTGGAAGAATTTGGTTTAAAAGCCATGTACAAATCCCCTAATGGCACAATTCGCAACATACTCGATGGTACAGTATTTCGCGAACCCATCATTATTAATAATGTGCCACGCCTTGTACCCGGCTGGAAACACCCTATCATGATTGGTCGTCATGCTTTTGGCGATCAATACCGTGCAACCGATTTTGTTACCAAAGGGAAAGGAAAACTCACAATCACTTTTACTCCGGAAGAAGGAGGAGAAGTACAGCATTTTGAAGTGTATGACTTTGAAGGCGACGGTATTGCCATGGCAATGTATAATACCGACCGTTCGATCAGAGGCTTTGCACACGCATGTTTCAATATGGCTTTAGAAAAAGGATGGCCGCTTTATTTATCTACAAAAAACACCATTTTAAAGAAATACGACGGAAGGTTTAAAGATATCTTTGAAGAAATTTATCAAAACGATTACAAAGCTCAATTTGATGCTAAAGGTATTTCATATGAGCATCGTTTAATTGATGACATGGTTGCTGCAGCCCTCAAATGGGAAGGAAAGTTTGTTTGGGCATGCAAAAACTACGACGGAGACGTGCAATCCGACACCTTGGCGCAAGGCTTTGGCTCACTCGGGCTAATGACTTCAGTACTAATCACACCCGATGGCAAGACTGTGGAAGCAGAAGCTGCACATGGTACCGTAACACGTCATTATCGCGAACATCAAAAAGGAAATCCCACTTCCACAAACCCAATTGCTTCCATATTTGCTTGGACACGCGGATTGGCACATCGTGGAAAACTGGATAATAATGAAGCACTGATTCGTTTTGCAAATACATTGGAAACAGTTTGTATAGAAACAGTAGAGGCAGGAAAGATGACTAAAGATTTAGCACTTATAATCCATGGCAATAATTTAAAGCCCGAACACTATCTTTATACCGAAGAGTTTCTGGAAGCTATTGATAAGGGGCTAAAAAAACGATTACTTACAAATTAATTCAAAACAACATTATATGTCACAATTAAAAAACATATTAAGAGACAAGATCGAGTATTGGCGCCCACGCACCAAAGCTCTTCTCGATGACCATGGAGATGTCGTAGTAGATAAAGTGACGATCGAACAGATTATTGGCGGCATGCGCGGAATAAAATGTTTGGTAACCGATATTTCCTATCTCGATCCTCATGAAGGAATTCGTTACAGAGGATATACCTTGCCGGATGTGTTTAAGCTGTTGCCCAAGCCAAAAGGCGCTGAAATGCCCTATGTAGAAGGTTTATTCTTCTTGCTTCTCACCGGTGATATGCCCACATTGGCACAAGCCGAGGACCTGGTTGATGAATTTTCAAAACGAAGGATTTTACCCCGTTACGTATATGAAGTAATTGATGCATGGCCCAGCAGCAGCCACCCGATGGCGATGTTCTCATCGGCTATTTTAGCCATGTCGCGCGAGTCTTTCTTTGCAAAGAAATACAAAGCAGGTATTAACAAGCTGGAGTACTGGGACCCGATGTATGAAGACGGGCTCAATCTATTGGCAAAGCTGCCTGAGATTGCCAGCTATATTTATACCAAGCTTTATCGCGAAGGCAAGCGTATCATTGGCAGCCCCGATTTGGATGTTGGAGCTAATTTTGCCCATATGATGGGAAAAGCCAAGCCATATGACGATGTTTCTCGTATGCACTTTATATTGCATGCCGATCACGAGAGCGGTAACGTGAGTGCTCATACAGCACATCTAGTGGCAAGTTCGCTTTCAGATATTTATTTGTCAATTTCTGCAATGATTAACGGCCTTGCCGGTCCCTTGCACGGACTTGCAAACCAAGAAGTGCTGAGATGGCTACAAGCTTTACGCGAAAAGATGGGTGACGAAATACCCACCGAAGCAGAGCTCCGCCAGTTTGTGTGGGATACCCTCCACAGCGGACAAGTAATCCCCGGATATGGGCATGCCGTCTTGCGCAAAACGGACCCGCGTTATACGGTTCAGCGTGAGTTCAGCCTGAAGCATCTTGCTGATGACCCCTTGTTTAAATATGTTGATATGCTCTACAAGATCGTACCGGAAGTACTCAAAGAGCAAAATAAAGCGAAAAACCCATGGCCCAACGTGGACGCACAGTCCGGAGTGGTGCAATGGCATTATGGGGTCACAGAATATGATTTTTATACCGTATTATTCGGTATTGGACGTGCAATAGGAATTGTGGCAAATATCATTTGGGACCGCGCTTTATTATATCCACTTGAACGACCTAAATCATTAACAACTGATATGTTGGAGGAGATTGCAGGAATCAAAAAAGCATAAAATCATCCAAAATATTAAATTGTAAAACGTATATTTGTACTCCGATGGGCCAAATCTCATCGGAGTTTTTTTATGATACATCAAAAACAAATTGCACTACCGCCTTTCAAACGAGGATTACACCTCATCACAGCTATTATTGAAGATGCCATAAAAGAATTTTCGGGCAGCGGTATTTTACATGTATTCATTCAACATACTTCGGCTGCCATTACCATTAATGAAAATGCCGACCCATCGGTACGCCATGACTTAGAAGCTTATTTTAACAAACTGGTAAAAGAGCGCGACCCATTATATACCCATATTTATGAGGGCGATGACGATATGCCGGCACATATTAAAGCTTCAATTATAGGAAGCAGCATTAGTGTGCCAATCCGAAACGGCAAACCGGCACTGGGTACTTGGCAAGGGATTTATTTGTGGGAATTTAGAAATTTTGGAGGAGGCAGGAAGTTAATCCTTACGCTAATTACCGGCTAATATCTTAGTCAATTAGCGTACAATCAATAAAGGTTTGGAATGGATTTTTTTGTCGGAGCTAAGTTGAAGCACATACACGCCTGAACGAAAAGCAGCAACAGAAATCAAATGACGATATTGGTCTATAAGGGTGGTTTCATAAAGCAGTTCAGCATTTAAACTTTTGATTTGAAGCTTAACAGGAAGCTGTGCTTCAGGCACTTCCACATAAACAAAATCGCTTGCAGGTTGAGGATAAAGCTTGATGAAACTGTCTTCTTTTTCATTATTTCCGACATAATAGGTCATAAACTGTCCTAAATCTGACCAATCTGACAAGCTATTGTCTTCGCAATATGCACGTACATAAAACCCATAATAAGTTTGTGCTGAAAGGGTATCAATTGTCAGGCGATTTTCTTGTAGTCCTTCTATCAAATAGGATGTTTCAAGCGTATCGGCAAGCAGCTTCCCCCATAACACATCCCAAGTTGTAATATTTTCGGGAGATACCCAGTGCAAAGTAGCTTTATTTTCACCTAATTCATTGACCGAAAGTGCGGTAGGCTCCGGGCAATATTCTTCAAATTGAAAAACAGCCATCAGCTGCAAATCGGAAACTGCCAAAAACGAATAGGTCGCATCAAATGATACGATTTCACTTTCTGACACCCATGCAATAAATCGATAGGATTCATTTGCTTGCGCAGATACCGTTACCGGGCTATTATGTTCATAAGCCCCCCCACCCGATACTTCTCCTGCTTGACTGTCATTTGCGCTTACATCAATCTGGTACACATTCAGTTCAAAAATCGCATCAAGCTCTATTGACTCGGGCGGCATTGAAAAACTGTAGCTCTTATTCGTAGAAACAGTATTCCCGTTCAAGCTCCATTCTTTAAAATGATATCCTTCTTCCGGAAACGCCCGTACCGTCACCTGATTATTATAGTGATACGCAGCTGCTCCGGTAGTTGTGCCGGCATCCTCAGGCTCGATATTTATTGTCAGTTCATACAGCTCATGATGAAATTCAGCCCATAAATCCAAATTGGAAGCCGACATTTGAAAGCTGTAATTTGGATCAACAGAAACGATTTCGCCATCTTTCTTCCAATGCAAAAAGCTATAACCAATAGCTGCAACAGCCTCAGCCGTAACATGTTGACCATAATGATACACTCCTCCGCCGCTAAGGCTTCCCCCTTCCGAAGGATTTGCATGCAAACTCAGCAAATAATCATTAAGCTGGAAATTCGCTTGAAGCAGCACCGAGCTTTCCGGCATCGTATAAACAAAAGAAGGGCTATCGGAAAGCGGATTGCCATTATGTGTCCAATTCACGAAAGAATAACCGCTTGCATGATTTGCACTGACAGTAATTTGTTGCCCGGGCAGATAAGTCCCCGCACCGCTCAACGTCCCACCGGAGAGCGGCACAGCTTCCAAATCCAAGTCATATTCTTGATATACTATGCCATTTTCATACACTACCGCAAGGAAATTTGATTGGGTACCCACATAGCTGCCGGGCTTAAAAATCAGCTCGGCATCTCCACTTCCAATGCGGTTAAATTTCAGATAAAACAATATGGTTTCGGAAGTGCAATTTATTGGGTTTGTGGGATTATTCCAGTTTAAGTAAAGCGTATTTCCACCGGCATTTGCAGCCAATGAAGAAATGGCAGCAGCTTCAATCCCCTGAAAACTCAATTTATTCGGTTCGTACTGAACAAAAAAGAAGAATCGACTGACGTTTATCAATCCCGGACCTTGCATCTTAATTGGCACCAACACCTCATCCGCACTTACAGCAAGCTGCTGTACGGCATCGGCTGTACGCATGCCTTGCGGATGTTGAAAACTAAACTGAGATAAGATTATCGAGCTTTTCAACATCAGGACTGCAATAAACAGTAAGCGAAACATCCTGAGGTTCATGGGATTACTCAATTTTAGGTTATATCTTTAGACTACAAAGTTAACACATGACAATTTGAATGTCAAGCGATTGGCTTTTGAAGTTGTTAATCCAGCTTAAGAACTGCAAGAAACGCAGATTGTGGAACTTCCACATTTCCAACCTGACGCATTCTTTTCTTACCTCTTTTTTGCTTTTCGAGCAGTTTGCGCTTACGCGAAATATCTCCTCCGTAACATTTTGCTGTCACGTCTTTACGGAGCGCTTTTACGGTTTCACGTGCAATGATTTTGGAGCCAATAGCTGCTTGAATGGCAATATCAAATTGCTGACGTGGAATAAGTTCTTTTAACTTTTCGCACATGCGGCGTCCAAAGTTATACGAATGGTCGCGATGTATCAAAGTCGAAAGGGCATCCACCGATTCACCATTAAGCAATACGTCCAGCTTTACCAGGCTGGCACGCTGATACCCGGCAATATGGTAATCGAAGGAGGCATAGCCACGAGAGATGGACTTAAGCTTATCATAAAAATCGAATACGATTTCGCTCAGTGGCATTTGGAACGTCACTTCCACACGGTCGGAAGTAAGGTACACTTGATTTTTAAGCACACCACGCTTTTCGATACAAAGCGTCATGATATTTCCAAGATATTCTGCTTTCGAAATAATTTGAGCAATGATAAATGGTTCTTCGATATAATCCAGCTTCGTTTGATCGGGTAAGCCGCTTGGATTATGAACTTCCACCATCTCACCTGCGGTGGTATAAGCTTTAAACTGTACGTTGGGAACGGTGGTAATCACATCCATATCAAACTCCCTGTCGAGCCTGTCTTGAATGATTTCCATGTGCAGCAAGCCTAAAAATCCACAGCGAAAACCAAAGCCCAAAGCCGAAGAAGATTCGGGTTCAAACACCAATGAAGCATCGTTGAGTTGAAGCTTTTCAATGGATGCACGCAGCTCTTCATAATCATCGGCATCGACCGGGTAAATACCTGCAAAAACCATTGGCTTCACATGCTCAAAGCCTGCAATAGCCTCTGCACAAGGGCGTTCGACATGGGTAATGGTATCCCCCACCTGTACCTCTTTTGAGGTTTTTATTCCCGAAATGATATACCCCACATCGCCTGCAGATAATTTCTTTTGCGGCACTTGACGCAATTGCAATATGCCAATTTCATCCGCATGATAGGTCTTGCCGGTTGCTACAAACTTCACATGGTCCGAAGTATTTAATGTGCCGTTCACTATGCGGAAATAAGCAATTATTCCGCGATATGAATTAAATACCGAGTCAAAAATCAAGGCTTGAAGCGGTGCTTCGGGATCTCCTTTTGGAGCGGGTATTTTGTCAATAATGGCATCTAAAATTGTTTCAACCCCATAGCCTGTTTTGGCACTAACACGTAATACATCCTCTCTATTGCAGCCTATCAAGTCAACAATCTGGTCTTCAACCTCTTCAGGTCTAGCACTATCCATATCGATTTTATTCAAAACCGGTATGATTTCCAAATCATGGTTAAGCGCCAAATATAGATTCGATATAGTTTGAGCCTGAATGCCTTGAGTGGCATCCACAATCAGCAATGCGCCTTCGCAGGCAGCAATGGAACGGGATACTTCATACGAAAAGTCAACGTGGCCGGGTGTGTCAATAAGATTCAAGACATATTTTTCCCCTTCATGCTGATAATCCATACGAATTGCATGGCTTTTAATCGTGATGCCACGCTCACGTTCAAGCTCCATGCTGTCCAAAACCTGTGATTTTTGATCACGTTCACTGATTGTATCAGTCAATTGTAACAATCGATCGGCAAGTGTACTTTTGCCGTGGTCGATATGGGCGATAATACAGAAATTACGCGTATTTTTCATAGGGTGCAAAAATACAACAATTTAGCGATTTATTATTTGCTAATTATAAAAAAATCAGCCTGGATGAAAAAAATTTTATACTGCTGATTTACAGTCTCTTACATAAATCGTCCAGAAAAACATAGTTTTTTCCTTAAAATATATATTCGGAAGTATCAATAATTTTTTCTGTTGGATAATGCCCTAAATAGATATTTCCTAAATTACCATCAATGGCAATTTTATCGCCTGAATAAATCGTATGATTACCTAGTTGGCAACATCTTTTAGCTTCTTGCACCACCAAATCCGTACAGTTTACCACACAAGTTTTTCCAAGTCGTACCGCTGTTACTGCGGCATGTGATGTAGCACCTCCCCTAGCCGTAATTAAGCCATCGCAGGCAAAAATCATTCCGATATCATCCGGCACCGTATCCGGTCGGATGAGTAATAAGTTTTCATCCGGATATTTTTTGCGCAGCATATCCAAATCTTCTTCGTCAAAGGCTGCAATACCGTTCATTGCACCTCCTCCAATACCGATTCCTCTGCCTAACAGCTGCATTTCATCGGGCGTGACGGTAAAGCTGTTGAGCTCCACGCTCACATTCAAATCTTGATCGCGGGTTTGAAGTATGTGTAAATCTTCTGCCTCCTCCGATTCAAAGGTGAATTCAATTTCCTGAGGGCTATATCCATGATTTTCGGTTAAATCTCTAGCAATTTCATACAATCGCTTATAAATTTTCGGATACATGGTTTGGAGCGACATGCCTTCTAAATTATTTTGAATGCGTTGCGTTTCGCTCACCGGATAAGGCTTTACCAATCCTGCTACGATATCTTCCCCTTGGCTCCGCATTGTAAAATCGCCATATAAATGCACACCCGGGCGTTCCCTTTTTGGATTTTGCGTAAATATCACGCCGGTCCCCGACTGATTGCTGAGGTTGCCAAAAATCATCTGCTGTACAATCACCGCTGTACCCCAGTTATCCGCAATCTGAAGGTGTTTTCGATAGACATACGCACGCTCGGATGACCAAGAATCAAATACGATATTAATGGTTTTAATCAGCTGCTTGAAGAGATTTTCTTCAAATTCCACATTATAATCAGCCAATACCTGCTTATAAGCCATGGTCATTTCGCGCAATTCTTCAGGCTTAAACTCCAGCTTTTGAAGGATTTGCTTGTCTTTTTTGAAGCGAATCATCACATCATCAAACACATCGCGCTCAATGCCGTGTGCCATCCCCCAGCTTTGAAGCAAACGCCTATAAGAATCCCATATTGACCAGCTATACGGTTCCAGCTTACTGATTTGTTCCACCAGCTGATCGTTCAAGCCCACATTTAAAATGGTATCCATTGCTCCGGGCATGGAAATGGCTGTACCCGAACGAACCGATAACAACAATGGCTTCTTGGGATCGCCAAATTTACGTCCGCATTGCTTTTCCATTTTCGACAAATGCTTGCGAAACAGCTCGTGAAGCTCTTTGCGAAGTGCCGGTAACTCATGTATCGTATTGTTACGGCGAAAAACCTCCGTTGTAATAACAAAGCCGGGAGGAACGGGAAATTTATTCAATAACAGATTCTTTAGGTGATACGCTTTACTGCCCAAAAAGACCTGATTATCCATTTTTTCAGTGTGTTCGCCGAGCGGACTGACCACAATCTCCTTATTATACGACATAATATCGCTAATCAATGAAGGATTTAGTCTGTCAGCCATGCTTCTCAAGGATTGCAAGATTCGACTCACAAAATTATCCAACGGCTGCACCAAAAATGCTTCCGCAATCACATCGCGGTGAAACTCTTCCGACTTTTTGCTAATTAATTGCAACAACTCTTTCTCGGAAAGCTTGTTTTCGGGATCAAACAACTGTGGCACAATCACTTTTAGCGGATACTCATAGGATTTCAAGAAGTATTTGATGATGGTACGTCGTATATCTTGCGCCAAAAACTGGAAGATATTAATATACTGATCGAACGAAAAGCTGCGTGAGGTAAGGCTGTATCGAAGCATCTGCAGATTTGAGTTAAAACTCTGATTACTAATGCCGTCAAGCTCTAATCCTTCTCGGAAGTACTCCAAAATAATATTGATTTCTTCCAAGGTGGTGGCGGATATATAGTCGAGATTGATATTTTCCACCACCTTTTCCATCAGTCGGGTTGCTACACGCTCCAAGCGGAAAGTCAATCCCAGGGCTTCAAATTTATTTTCGCGATACATGCCATACATGCTCGGAATACCGATGGCAATATGGCGTTTGTGGTAAATATTTTCCCAGCCTTCACTTTCTGCCGGATCGAAGATAATGCTTTTCAGCCTTTCCATGAATGAATAAATCAGGCTGAGCGACTTCTTGTAGTCATTGGCTATCAAGGCTTTATCGAGTAAGGCAATATCCTCTTCAGGTATAAACGGATGTTTATGCAAAAGCTGAACGATATTTACCGATTCAAAAGAATATTTTTCGCGTAGATATGCATAAAGGCTATGAATATCGCGCAAACGCTCCACATCGCGCTGATTCGACTTTGACAGCTTCTGCAATAGGCGGTCAAAGTCTTTGACAGACAGCATGAGCAAGCCTTCGGGGTCGGAATCATTCAGCCGGCAAAGCTCCTTGACCATTTCGTGGACCGGTGCATACCATTCACTACTTTTGTCGATTTCGGAATACACATTCTGCGGTAAAAAGTCATGTAAAGCTTCCAGATTTCCATCAAACCAAAACTGGAAAATGCGAAGTGTTAAATCAATAAGTGTATTATTGCTTTCGGTATGCACCTGCTTTCTCAGGAAATGAATCAGTTTATCTTGGCGTCCCGAAATTTCATCCATGGTGGTGGTTACCTTACGAATCTCGCCTTCTGCACCGATTTCATTGAAGAAAACCGGGAAAATACGCGTAAGCTGCTTTACCTTTTTGTAGTAAGGAGCAATATTGGAGTTTAAGATTTTGGTGATTTCACGTTGAAACAAATCGGTATCACTAATGAAAATACCGCCCAGCTGCAGATTTACAATAAGCGCCGAAAGCAGCTTTTCCATCTCGGACTGAGAGTCTTCAATAAGCTGTAACCACACACGGATATTTTTGATATGGTTTGTATTCACACTCAGCTGCCAATCATTATCCACAAAAATCATTCCCGGACTTACAAAACCGAAGTCAATAAGTTTCTTTTCAAAATAATTGACATATTCTTTTCTCTCGGTTGTATCAAGCTCAATAACCTTTAAACCAAGTGTTTGAATAAAGTCAAGCACCGAACTTGTATGTTCTTCTTTAAGCTCTGACGCAAGGTCAAACAATAAGTCAACAAAATGTAAAAGCTCGGTTTCGTTCAGCTCATCAACTGCTTTACGAATCATCTTATCCAAACTCCACAGCAGGCGTTCTTTCACAATTTGCATGCCCGGCAGATGAAGCAGATAAAAGGTAAAATAAAAACGTATGATGAATTGATCCAGCAATTCCACCGAATTTGCAAATCTATCGGCAATATCATCATATAAAGGCATAAAAGATATGAGGTCATCCCAGCTTTCTAATTGTTCCAGCTTTTCGAACAGGCTGTTAAAATAGGTGGCGCCCAAATGCTCTTCGAGCATGGCAGATGCCTTGCCCAATGATTCCTGCTTGGTTTTTACCCATTCTTCAATCAGGGAGGTGGTACGCCAATAGCTATAACATTCGTGCAGCACACTTTTTGTAAGTGAAATAACCCTTTCGGCATACTCCGGATTGGCGGCTGCAGCATTCAGATTGCGTACAAAATAACGTGAAGAGATGATGTACGGAAAGATATTCTCATTCAGCTTGTTTTGTAGCACATCCAAACAAAGGTCAATCACCGCCTTTTGTTTAGCTTCATTTTTAATTAATAAAGAAATAAGCTCCAGCAAAGTTTGCACCATGGTGGATTTCAAGTCTTTAGAAATATCTTCTGACAGCATTTTGTGCATCATTCTAACCGGTATCTCCAAGGCGTCAAGGGGGATGCTATCTTTTGTATAAAACCAAAAATCGGTTATTAAAATCTCGCGAAGCTCTTCAATTACGAACTTTCTATTGGAAAGCGGGTGATGAAATTCCGTTATGCAATCGTGTGCACGCTTGGTAATTCCAAAATAATCTGCTGATAACTTAATAAAATCAAGGTGTTCCTGAGGTATAAAGATATCTTTATATCTTGTTTCTGCCAAATTTGCCTCCAGAGCCTTCGAAATAAGTGGTTTATTCATGTTAAGATTTCTTAATCTATTACAGGCTGTAAAATTATAGTAATTTTGCACCAAAATAAGAATTTATTGATTCAATAATTATTAAACATTTAAAAAAAGGAAAAAACATGACGAAAATTAAAGTTGCTATCAATGGTTTTGGACGTATTGGTAGAAATGTTTTCAAAATTATCGAAGAACGAAACAATATGGAGGTTATCGGTATCAACGATCTCACCAGCACCAAAGTATTAGCTCATTTGCTTAAATATGATTCAACACAGGGTAAGTTCAATGGTACGGTAGAATATGACGAAACTTCCATTATTGTAAATGGCCGTCCGGTGCCGGTTACTGCAGAGCGCAGTCCTTTAGACATCAAATGGGCTGTTACTCCCGATGTGGTGATTGAAGCCACCGGAATATTCCGCTCAAAAGAAAGTAATAAAGGCGGATATGGCGATCACTTAAAGAATGGAGCAAAAAAAGTGATACTTACTGTTCCTTCAAAAGATGAAATTGATGCCACCATTGTATTAGGCGTGAACGACAATGATTTGAAAGACAGTCATCAGTGCGTATCAAATGCCAGCTGTACCACCAACTGCTTGGCTCCTGTTGCCAAAGTACTGAATGACCGCTTTGGCATTGAAAACGGTATGATGACGACCATACACGCCTATACCAATGACCAAGTTATTTTAGACGGACCACATTCCGACCTGCGCAGAGCTCGCTCGGCTGCTGTTTCGCAAATTCCTACTTCCACAGGTGCAGCCAAAGCAATAGGCATTGTTGTTCCTGAGCTGGAAGGCAAGCTCGACGGCATGGCAGTACGCGTGCCCACACCCACAGGCTCATTGGTTGACTTAGTGGTAAACCTAAAAACAGAAGCCACGAAGAATGAAATTAATGCTGCCATCAAAGAAGCTGCCGAAGGTCCCATGAAAGGTGTTTTGGAATATACGGAAGACGAAATTGTTTCGGTTGACATTATTCACAACCCGCATTCATCCATCTTCGATGCAAAATCAACCATGATAAACGGCAAAACCGTTAAAATCCTGGCTTGGTATGATAACGAATGGGGTTATTCAAACCGCGTGGTTGATTTGATTGACAGATTCAGACTATAACAGAAAGCATAAAAGCCTCAATAACAAAGCCTTGCAAAAATAATGCAGGGCTTTTTTGTTTGTGGGAGGCCGGGAATAATAGGTTGATCCCATAAAAACAGGGTTAATATCCACCTACAAATTATAATTTATCCAAGGGACTTTTTATTGACGATTTTGAAATATCGGTGATATGTGTATATATTTCAGTGGTTTTAATGGATTTATGCCCCAAAAGCTGCTGTATATAGCGGATGTCCGTGCCCGATTCCAGCAGGTGTGTGGCAAAGCTGTGGCGTAAAGTATGTGGCGTAACTTTTTTACATATTCCGGCACGTTGTGCAGCAGCTTTAACCACATTTTGTACCGATTTTTCAGAGTACATACCATTCTTCTGACCTTCAAAAAGATAAACTTTTGGTTTATATTCCTTGTAATATATTCGAAGATCTTCCAGCAGATTTTGTGATAACATCACCAATCTATCTTTATTGCCCTTTGCTTTGCGAATCAGAATCAGCATATTTTCGGAATTGATATCCTCAAGCATTAGGTTGAGAAGTTCACTTAAGCGCAATCCTCCGCCATACAATATTTTTATGATGCAGCGATGCTTGCTGTTTTGGGTACTGGCAATCATTTTTTTAACTTCATCCATGGTCAAATAATTAGGCAAGGTCGAAGACTTACGTGAGGGATATAAATGTTTTATATCTAACTCTCTAGCATATAGTGACTTGTAGAATTTTTCAAGTGAAGCAACTATCAAACGCTGATGTGAACTGCTAATTTTATGTTTATTAACCTTCCAGTATACATACTTTTCAATAACATCTTCGTCCATCTCGTTGGGATGCGAAAACTTCTTTTCGGCAAGCTTCAGAAAACTCTTCACTACACTTTTATAGTTTAAGACCGAATTTGGACTGTATCGCTGCAAAAACAACTTTTTCTCAAATTCTTGAATCAGGCTGTCAATATCCATTGCTTTACATTTAATTGGAACAACGAAAATAACAAAACATTCGTAAATGCAATTTATTTTATTTTTTATTTTAAGAGATAAAGTACAGATTTTCTGTTTTTTACAGAGGATTTTCTATATTTTCTTAAAATTGCTTTACGAATGTTATATGATTTGAATTAACGAATGTTTATATTTGTGTCGTAAATAAGGCGTTAGCAACAAAGCAAAAACAACAACAATATGAAAGTAGAAAACTGGTTAAGAAAATGGAATTTGACAAGTCTAAAAATCAATGCAAAGTTTTTAGAGTTGGAGTTGAATTTTACAGACACAGATAAAAAAGCAGCTTGGGAAATGTATGTTGAGTTACTTACAAGAATTACAACTCAAAGACTTCGGATAGAAGAAGGCGATGAACAGACGGTACTTGATAGCATTCACTCTATTTTCGGCACGACACGAGAGATACTTAAAAGGTATGGTTCTTCTTGTATTGAGTTTACTAAAATTTCTGTTGTCATACTCAACCAAATTATTAGACCTTTTACTGCAAAATGGCATAAAAAAAGTCTTGAAAAAGCATTTGAAAATCCAGACGAATGTCTGTCATTCAGAAATGAATTAGAATTATTGCAAGAGCAAATTAAAAACTACACTCGTTTATTGAGTGATATTGCAGAAGTTGAAGACTTAACAGAATTAGAAAACTAATCTTTTAAAATGAAAATATTATGAGAAACGTATTTGTGAGTTATGCCCATAGACTTGACCAAGATGCGGCAGATGATTTTAAAACAAAGTTCGGAACCGATAAAATGGTTTTTTCCGACAGGTCGTTGGACAATATTGATATTGGTCATTTATCAGATGACACAATCAAAAACAATTACATAAGACCAAAAATTGCTAATTCTTCTGTAACAATTATCTTAATTGGCAAAGAGACAGGTGGTAGATGGTGGTGTGATTGGGAAATTTATTATAGTTTGCTAAAAACAACTGGTAATGATAGAAACGGATTACTTGGAATATACATTCCCAATAAAGAACATTGGATACCTTCTCGGTTACAAAAAAATCTTCATATGGGGAAAATTATCGAGATGCCAAGAGATTATCGCACACTTGAAAACGCTATAGAAGAAGTTTATGAAAAAAGGTATCAGCAACCTGACTTATCTGACCTTTTAAGACAAAGAAATTCGACAAGAATATAATGCTCAGTTGCTAACATTTTGTATAAGCAATAGCGGGGAAAGTGCTAATTTTAAGGTTTGTAGTCCGCTCGTACCTTATCACGGTTTGACAGGAAAGTGCCACGCAAACCGCTACTGCTCATACAATTTACCGTTATGTGTAATTTTAGCCGCAAACGCAGTTAAAACAAAAAGGCTCCGAATT
>CAZDWA010000012.1:0-45708 GCA_964509065.1 uncultured Lentimicrobiaceae bacterium | reverse complement strand
AGACATGAAAATAAATGTTCCGCCGGAAGTGTTTGGTATTAAAAAGTGGGAGTGCGAAGTGGTTTCAAACCGTAATGTGGCAACCTTTATTAAAGAATTTGTCGTGAAGCTGCCAGAAGGTGAACGCCTTGATTTCCAATCAGGTGGATATATTCAGATTGATGTGCCCAAAGTGGAAGTTGACTTTAGCAAAGATATTGATGTAGAAGAGCAATATAGAGATGAATGGGATAAATTCAATATCTGGAGTTTGAAAATGAAAAATACCGAAGAGCAGTTTAGAGCATATTCGATGGCAAACCACCCTGCAGAAGGAAATATTGTAATGCTGAATATTCGTATTGCAACACCTCCATGGGATAGGAAAACCAATAGCTTTATGAAAGTGAATCCCGGAGTTTGCTCTTCCTATATCTTTTCGCTCAAACCAGGCGATAAAGTGATGGTTTCTGGACCTTATGGTGAGTTTCATATCAAACCTACACAACGAGAAATGATGTTTATTGGTGGTGGTGCCGGAATGGCTCCAATGCGCTCCCACCTCTTCCATTTATTCCATACCGAAAAGACTGAACGTAAAACTACATTCTGGTACGGTGGACGCTCAAGAAGAGAGCTGTTCTATATGGAAGACTTTGAAGATATTCAAGAGAAATTTCCGAATTTTGAATTTAATGTGGCTTTATCCGAACCGAAAGAAGAAGATAATTGGGATGGCTATACCGGATTTATACATCAAGTAATCCTTGATAATTATCTGAAAAATCATCCCGAGCCTGAAGAAATAGAATATTACCTCTGCGGACCTCCAATGATGAACGCAGCTATATTTAAGATGCTCGATGACCTTGGAGTGCCACCGGAAATGATTGCTTTTGACGACTTCGGAGGATAATACACTGAAATTTACTTTAAAAACCGGTTATTTTAACCGGTTTTTTTATTTTTGAATGGAAATTTAAATTCGAATGAAGATTTATCAGAAGCTGGCAATCCTATTATTGGTTGTGGGACTTACTGCCTGCAACCAAAAGAAATTGTCGCGTGTTATATTTAGTGGAACAGCCCAAGGGACCTATTATGCCATCACATATTTTGATGCACAAAACCGTAACCTGCAACAAGAAGTGGATTCCATTTTTCAAATGGTGGATAACTCCTTATCACTCTGGCAAGAACAATCTATCTTATCAAAGATAAATCGTGCTGATACCAGCGTTCAGCCTGATAAAATATTTATCGATAACTTTTTGCTATCCAAAGAGATAAGTAAGCTTACCCAAGGTTATTTCGATATCACCATTGCCCCACTCGCCAAAGCATGGGGCTTCCACCGAAAAAATCGAGTGGAAATGACTGAAAAGCAGATTGACAGCCTCCGGGAATTGGTCGACTACACAAAAGTGCAGCTTGTAGATGGTGAACTAATCAAGGATGACCCTCGTATAAGTTTTGATTTTAATGCAGTGGCACCGGGATATACAGTTGATTTAATCGGGGATTATTTTATAAAAATGGGTATTCGGCATTTCCTGATTGACTTAGGTGGCGAAATTTGGGCATACGGTAACAAACCGGATGGCAGTAAATGGAGAGTTGCGATTGAAAGCCCTTCACCGGATAAAAATAGCGACCGCAGCATTGATGTGATTTTGGCGTTAGAAAATCAGTCCGTGGCTACCTCGGGAAGCTATAGAAATTATTTTGAAATTGACGGCCAACGCTTCTCGCATGCCATTGACCCGGTTACAGCTTATCCCGTTGAGCATAACTTGCTGAGTGTGACAATATTAGCTGAAAATACCGCCCTTGCTGATGCACTTGCAACAGCTTTTTTGGTAATGGGAATGGAAAAGTCGCAAAATATTTTAAAAAGATTGCCCGGTGTTGAAGCATATTTTGTGTATTGGACGGAAGACGGACATGCCGCCTACGCAACAAACGGGATGCAGCAATTTATTGTTGAATAAATCCTAGTCGATCAACTCTACTAGCGCTTCAGTTTCTTTTCCTTCGTGCAGTCCGGTGATGACCACATTAACAAATTGATTTTTGTGCAATCCCTTGGCTTTTAGGCGTAAAGGAATATAGTTTTCTCCATATCCTCTTGCCGTGCCATCTGTCAATATGCGCTCAATCAACATACGTTGGGGCTTGCCAATCATAGATGTGTAATATTGCTTTTTATTGCTTTCCGATATATCGCGTATGATGCGGCTTCGCTGGTTTTTTATTTTCTCGCTAAGATGGTCGGGCATACGTTCGGCACGTGTTCCGCTTCGGATTGAATATTTAAAAGTGTGTATGTGACTAAATGCCAGGTTCTTCGCCATTTCTACACTTTGTTCAAACTCTTCTTCTGTTTCACCCGGGAAGCCAACGATAATATCTGTGGTGAGGTTGAAGTCGGGGTAGAGAGCGCGTAATTTTTCTGCCATCTGTTGAAATTGTTTGGCAGTATACATACGACGCATTTTTAGTAATATACTTTCAGCTCCACTTTGCAAACATAAATGTAGATGGGGTGTCAGCTTGGGGTGCTTAAATAATTCAAAGAAATGATCGCTAAACCCGTCAGGCTCAATAGATGAGATACGTACTCTGAAGTCACCTTCAATCTCCAAGATGTTTTCTACAAGCTTTTCAAATGTAATATCTCCGTCTTTATAACGTCCGATATTTACTCCTGTCAGCACTACTTCTTTGAAGCCGTGATTTACAACTTCGCGTATGTTTTGGTAAATTTCTTCCGCAGCTCTGCTCGTGGCCCTTCCACGTACTTTCGGGATAATACAAAATGTGCAGAAGTTGTCACAGCCATCCTGTATTTTTATCATGCTGCGTGTATGAAAGGTTTTATAAGCCGCTTCATAGCTGAATAAATCCTTATCAAAACCTTCCGGATCGGCTGCGTCACCTCTGAAGTGATTCTCGATAATGCTGTAAATCTGTGATTTACGCTCGTTATCTACTACAAAATCAATTGATTTCGTTTCGAGTAGCGATTGTTTGTAGTTATTTGCCATACAGCCGGTAACAACGACCAATGCATCTTCATTTCTTTTACGAGCTTGGCCGATTGTCTGTTTCGACTTTTGATCGCTTTGATTGGTGACCGTACAGGTATTCACAATATATATATCGGCTTCCTCATTAAAGTCAACCAATTGATAGCTTCCTTTATGAAAGCGTGAAGCCAAGGCGTCTGTCTCGTATTGATTAAGTCGACAACCTAAGGTTTTAAATGCGATTTTCTTCATGTGATATAGCAGATTGAGTAGTTTTGGGAACAAGCTGTCCCTCTATAGAAAGTGGTGTTGCCGCACTGATGGTGACTTCAACAAACTGCCCAATAAGGGCTTGTTTATCCGACTTAAAGCGGACAACTAATTTGCCTTCAGTAAGTGCAGAAAGATATCCACTTTTGCGGTCTTTACCTCGTACGAGTACTTTCAGCGTTTTTCCTATCAGTGATTTATTATATGCTAACGAATGCTTCGTTAACTCAGCCGTTAGTTGATGATAGCGTTCTTTTTTTACTTCTTTTGGAACATCATCTTCCCAGCGTGAACTTGCTGCACCCGGACGAACACTATATTGTGCGATATATGCCATATTGTATTGGAATTCTTCCATCGCCCTGCGCGTATTTTCAAATTGTTCATCTGTTTCACCCGTAAATCCCACAATAATATCCGTGAAAATAGTTGCATCGGGTAGTAAGCGACGTATCGTATGTATTATATGACGGTATTTATCTAAATTGTGCTTTCGGTTCATCCGCAACAGCACCCCATTATCCCCTGATTGAATGGGTAAATGAATTTGTTTTGCCAAAACAGGATAACTAGCAATAACTTCAATCACTTCATCGGTCATATCGCGTGGATGCGGAGAAGTAAAATATACCCAAAACTCTTTTCCACTTTGTAAACCATATTCTCCAATCTGCCGCAATAATTCAGGGAATGAAATTTCACTTCCTTTTTTATCAAGACCATATGAATTGACATTTTGTCCTAATAATGTAATGGACTTAAAGTCATTGTCCACCAGCCGTTTCAATTCGTCCATTATTTCGCTTGAGGGGCGTGAAACTTCCCTGCCTCGCGTGTAAGGTACGGCGCAAAATGTGCAAAATTTGTCGCAGCCATTCTGAATGGGAATAAAAGCCTCAAAACTAGAGGTGTAAGTAGGCTCTACTTGCCAAAATTCATCAATGCCAATTGCGGGATTCAATTTTAAACCGTTCATCGACTTTGCGAGCATTTCGGCAGTTTTTAATAATGTCTGTGGTTTCGCAGGCATTTCAGTTTGTTCAAGTGTATCGAAATCAGGATGTTGTAATCCTGCCGGCGTAACTATTCCGTACTGGCGAATCATATCCGGTAAATCGGGTAACTCACTCATTGGAAAAACAAGATCAAAAAGCTTTAAAAATCGTTCCTTATCTGATGGTAAGATGCAGCCCGAGACAAACGTAATCAAGTTTTGACGGTTTTTCATCTTGTTCCATTTGGCAATGCGTGAATATACTTTGTCAATAGCTTTTTGCCGTACGGAACAAGCAATGATTCCTAGTAGATTTGCTTCATTTTCATTTTCCGTTTCACTGAATCCCATTTTATGTAATACAGTTCTAACACGTTCTGTATCAGAAATATTCATTTGGCATCCAAGAGGAATGAGATGGTATTTCATTTTTTGTAGTAGCTAAATTAGTATCAATCAAAAATAAACTTCAGCATGCACTTGTCCGGCAGGCACAGCTTGTTGTTCCAAAATTTCAAAAACTTCATTTATCATGTTGAAATTGCCACAAAGATAGCAATGCGTTGATGGATCGACCGGATTATCTCGTAAATAATCGGTTACACGACCATGATAGTCCCCATTTGTATCGGCTGTGCTGCACACAATATGCCTTTTAGTTTGATAATCTCCTTCATCGTATGCTTCCCAAGCGTGACGTACGCCATGAAGAAGTGTGTAATCCAGATTTGGATAACTTCGCGTAATACTATGAAATGGAGCTATGCCGGTACCCGTTGCAATAAATAAAAATCGTGCATCGGGAATCAGCTCCGGCTTTAATGCGAAAAAACCTAAAGGACCTTCCAGCTGTACATAATCTGATGACTGAAGCATTTTAAGTTGCTTGCTTACAAGACCTTCGTCAACTTCCTTGACTAAAATTTCAAAGAAATCATCTTGTTCACTGCTATAAATCGAGTACTCACGATTGTGGAGACTCCCGGCTTTACCCAACAACACATGCTGGCCGGCAATAAAATCTAATTGACGACGGTCAAAACGCAATACATAGGCAGAAGATGTGAGATGCCGTATTGAAATAACTTTGTGCAAATTGTCTGAATGCAGCATGTGATTACTGGTTTATATATGCTGAATAAACAAGAAAACAGCTCACTTGTTTTTGAATCGGCAAAAATAAATAAATTTATGCTATGCGAATCAGATTGACAAGCTTATGAATTGGTGAATAATGCAGCTTATACTTCTGCTATGCCTGATATGATGTTTTTCTGTACTTTTACACACATATATTTAGTGTATGTCAGCTTTTGAATCCTTTTTTACCATTTTAAATCCGGCTATCGAAGAACGGGAGCTGGTCCGATTGACTTTAAGTAAGCCTCGTTGGAAGTCGGAAGAATTGCGGCGGATTATCATTAAACCTGTGGTGCTAAAAGCGGGCTTTCGATATAATTTTCAATTTCAATATGCGCGGAGGGATGAATCCCATAATTTTAAAATTGATGAAACACGAGAAAAGATTCATGATTTACTAAGCAATCACTTCCTTGAAGCAAATCTTTTCACCGGACAGCATCATTTTACGCTGCTTACAAATAAAAAAGGAAATTCACGCTTGAATGAAGTAGCACTAGATACTCCTTTAGTAGCTGATTTACAGCATGAAAGAATTAAAAAGCGGAAAATTAATACTGCTACGGCGCATTGGTATGATTTAGGCCTTACAGACAAGCATGGAAAGCTGAAGGCTGCCATGCAGCATTAATTTAAGCAGATTAATAAATACATCGAAATGCTTGAACCCATGTTGAAAGCACTAAATGATAAAAGCTTTCTTCGGATTGTTGATATGGGAGCGGGTAAAGGCTATTTGACGTTTGCGTTATACGAGTATTTGACCTTAAATTCTGAAATAGATTTTGAACTTATAGGGGTGGAGCAACGTCGAGATATTGTGGATGAGGTGCAAGCAATTGTTAAAAAATATGGCTATAAGCAATTACACTTCGTGGAAGGTAGTATTGCTGATTATCAGATGAATGAGCCTGATGTGCTGATTGCATTACATGCGTGTGATACTGCTACTGACGATGCCATAGCTGCCGGAATTGCACATCATGCAGCACTGATAGTGTGTGCTCCTTGCTGCCATAAGCAGATTCGAAGAGAAATGGAAGCTGTATCACAGGATTTCCCGGTAATACAATACGGGATTTTACTTGAGCGCCAAGCAGAAATGATTACAGATACCATACGCGCCCTCATCATGGAAAAATATGGATATAAAAGTCAAATTCAAGAGTTTATAGAAGCCGAACATACACCAAAAAATATATTGCTTAGCGGAATAAAAACCAATCAGATACAAAATATTGCTGAAATTGATGAAAAAATACAAAAGCTGAAAGCACAATTTGGCATACGCACTCACTTTTTGGAACTTGCATTGGAAAAACAAAAGAATAAGGTTTAAATAATCGATAAACAGGCTATTATAAGTATTAATCTTGTTCAATTCTCCTAAACAGATTTAACCTTTTCTGTATTTAACTAAACTTTAACATGATTAAACAGAACATTTTCATAAAATAAGAGTTAAAGATGCTATAATCTTATTAAAAACACATTTATGCAACACAACAAGTATTTTTCAAAAGCATTTTTAATGCTTATTTCAGTTTCTATTATTGTTTTATTTGCTACATCATGCAAAAAAGACGACGATTCAGGACCTTCAAATGCTGCTGAGGGAACCATTGTAGCTAAAGTTGATGGCAATAGTGTAACTACCATGGCAATGACTACCATGGCAACGAAGGCTGCGGGTTCATTGGTTATACAAGGGAATACGGCAGGTACATCCAGTGAGGCTTTTACATTGACTTTAATTGGCTATGATGGTGTCGGCACTTATCCTTTAAACGGTTCCTTATCAATTGGAAATGTGGCTACTTATATTAAAACCATCGTGGACATATCCAACCCTACAAATCCCGATGCGCAGACCTGGATGGCTCCGTTTGATACAACTGAAGTAGGGGAGATAAAAGTTACCGAGGAGACTGCAACCCATGTGAAAGGGACATTCCACTTCAAAGGATTTAACAGTGTAAATAATTCTTACGTTGAAGTAAAGGATGGTTCGTTCAATGTAAAACTGAACCAATAAACAGATTTTGATTTTTACTTTAAAACGGGGGTAATGCTAGTTATTGCTCCCGTTTTTTGTTATCATATGTATTTGTCCTGATTAGCTTTTAAGGCATTGGTAATCAGGTAAATGTAGCAAATGGTGTTGTAAAATCATGCTTCTTTATTTATTAAGAATCTTTCTTTTTAAGTATTTCAGTGTTTATTTATTAACAATAAATTGTGAGGTTTTTGAAAAAGGTTTAACTTAGCGGTATTAATTTATGAATCACTTTTATATATAAATTATTATGGAAAATATTGATTGGAAAAATCTACCATTTGGTTATTTCAAAACCGATTACAATGCCCGTTGTTATTACCGTAACGGCAAGTGGGGCGAGATAGAAGTTTGCTCATCGGAATACATTAGTATTCACATGGCGGCTACTGCTTTACACTATGGTCAAGAAGCTTTTGAAGGGATGAAAGCTTTCCGTGGCAAGGATGGTAAAGTACGTTTGTTCCGCTGGATGGACAACGCAAAGCGCTTCCAGGATTCAGCCAATGGCATCATGATGGCTCCTGTACCGGAGGACATATTCTTTGCTGCCATTGAAAAAACCGTGAGTTTAAATGCTCGTTTTATTCCGCCATATGGTACCGGCGCTTCACTGTACATTCGTCCCTTGTTATTTGGTTCCGGTCCACAAGTTGGAGTGCGTCCCGCAACTGAATATTTATTCATTGTATTTGTAACGCCCGTAGGACCATACTTCAAGGAAGGATTTAACCCTGTAGCCGTTGAGCTTGTGCATGATTATGACCGTGCAGCTCCACAAGGTACCGGACATATTAAAGTAGGAGGAAACTATGCAGCAAGCTTGCGCCCGGCAGTACGTGCAGCAGGCGACGGATACTCATCCGTGCTCTTCCTCGATGCAAAAGAGAAGAAGTATATTGATGAGGCAGGACCTGCGAACTTCTTCGGAATAAAGAATAATACCTATATCACACCCGCATCCCATACCATTTTACCTTCAATTACAAATAAGAGCATTGAGGTAATCGCACAAGATTTGGGACTTAAGGTAGAAAGACGCCCCGTTCCGGTAGAAGAACTGGAAACTTTTGATGAGGTAGGTGCCTGCGGTACCGCAGCAATTATTTCACCTATTGGAAAAATTGTGGATAGAGAAACCAAAAAAGTATATGAATACGGAAAAACTTCCGGACCTATCTCCACAAAAATCTATACTACATTACGTGGTATTCAAGAAGGGGAAATTGAAGACAAACATAATTGGACTACTGTTCTGGAAGGAATATAGTTTAGTAACTATTGGTAATGGAAAAGCAGCTTTTACAGCTGCTTTTTTTAATGGGTTTTTGTCATTTCCTTGGGCACTGCAATAATAAAGTTGGCAACGCCATATTTCTCTTCCGGAATTTGAATGGGTTGATCCGTTTCTACAGTAGATATTGTAAGTATTTTTAAATCAGGATTTAATCGCTGAAGATACCAAATTATGCCCTCAAAATTATCACTGTGATACGCACCATTATAGTGGATAAATATTTTCCCGGATTCAAAATGTTGGTGGATAAACCATGCCATGGTAGCGTCTTTCACAGCTTGTGCCTTCGGGAAGTTTTCAGCCGATTGTGTATGATTGCTTCCGTCCATCATTTTTAACATCTTCTGATATCCCGGTAAATCAGCATCGTATGCGATTGGTAAAGGGGCAATCCATGATTTCTCTTCCGTACTAAGGCTGTCTAGCACCTCAAAGCCTCCGCGAAATACCATGGAAGCATAGCGCCTTGGGATATTGGTAGCAATAAATTGAAGCTGGTTTTCCTTTGCGAAATGAACTAATGGCTCAATATCGGTTTTGTAGTTTGGCCATAATCGGGCGGACTTTTTTAAGCTGTCCTGATTAATTTCATCTGCCAAATATAGATTCAAAGCTTCCTGATTATCAGCTTCAAACATTTCGGCACCCATTATGAGTTGCCCTTTATTTGCAGAATGTAAATCTTTGCTTAACTCAAATTGAAGCCAATGACTTATGGGGTTATTATGCAATTCGCCAAAAAATACCACATCTGCTTTGGCAGCTTCTTTAACCAAGCGTTGGTATTTTACTTTTTTGGCTTTTTGATTGAATAACAAATAAGCCGGCTTGTCTGAACGAAATGCACTAAAAAGAATCACGATTAGAAATATGGATGCGAATTTTAAATTGGATCTCATGGGTTATATTTTATTAAATAATCATCAAGAAATGAAAAGGGGAGTAGCATATTTACACTTTCAACCATCATAATAACTCCGGTTTCGCCCTGCATGATAACCTTCATTGGTTTTCCTGCCTTATTCTCAAACTCTGCCATCACTTGCCGGCATGAGCCACAAGGCGTAATAGGTTCATTAATAACGCTTCCCTCTCCACGAACTGTCACTGCAATTGCTTCAATATATTGTTCGGGGAAATTGGAGTTAGCGTAAAAAAGTGCTACGCGCTCGGCACAAAGGCCGGATGGATATGCCGCATTTTCTTGATTGCTGCCTGAAACTATTTCACCGTTCTTTAAACGTACGGCAGCTCCAACTCGGAACTTGCTGTATGGAGCATAAGCCCGGGCAGTAGCCGCATGTGCATACTGCAATAATTTGGCATCATCAGCTTGAAGCTCCTGCTCCGAATCTAAGTAGTGAACTTCTAATGTATAATGTTTTTTTGCCATGATGAACTCATATGAAAATCAAAGGTACTATTTTTTGCTTTTATTTGAGCTTTTTATGGAATTATCGGCTTTATGTTGACCCCGACAAGCTAGTAAAAAGAAGCTGTTAAAGAAAGCGTATAAAGTTAGTCCGGCCTGCGATTCAATAGTGTCTTCACTCAACATGGAAAGCAAAATAATGGTGATGAAAACAAAATAACGGTAGTCGAGGTATCTGTTTTGGTAAAAAATCGGATAGACTAAAATGAACATAAACCACAAAAAGCCAAAAACTCCAAATGCAATAAAAATGGATAAATATTGGTTGTGCGATCGCCAACGCCACCTGTCTTGTAGCGGGCTGTCGGTTTGTTCGTATGCCGATTTAAACGCTTGAGGCAAGTCGCCTGTTCCAACACCAATCCAGAAATTTTCTTTTATAAGCACCAAAGAGGTTTTAACAAACTCAATTCGCTGCATTACCGAGCTACCGTTGGGGTCATTGCGGTTTGAATACTGATAATAGCCCATAAGTATTTTCGAAATACGGGTGCGAATACCCGGATTTTCAATATAATGGATATTGGCGATGCCTTTCTCAATATGACGAATATCTTTTTCCGAAAGCTCGACCACGCCTTCGGCATCTTTCCGTAAATCCTTTGAAGCCAAATAGCGTATAATGGTATGCTTAATGAAATGCCCTGCTTCATCCTGCCCGTAAAACTCAAATTCACTGCGACGATTCCATGCTTCTGCCAATTCATCCTCTGCAATGTATAAACCTGTATAATGCCCATCTTCAATGATGAAATTGACAGTGTCGTGAACATAGGGATTGCCCGCAGCCGTTAATTTATCTAACTGCTCCCAATCTACTTTTTTAGGTATCATTAACTCCTTGGAGATGCTGCCGATATGATAAATAAATGCAGCAGGTATCCCAATGAAAAACACAATTAATAGTACACGAACCAATGGGCGGGTCATGTTTAATGCCGTCCAAAGCAACAATAACGCACTGATTACTACCAAGCTTAGTAATCCAATAGCTGATTCAAGGAGAATTATAAAACTGATAAACCAAATGGCAGTCGCAACCATCAATATTGTTAACCAAAGGGGTAGGGGATGATGGTTTTTGAAGAAATAAATAAGTAGGAAAAACGAAAATACAATTGATAAGCTAAATCGAACCGAGCTGATAAAAATAGAAATCTGGCGGATATCTGAAAAGTCTTGCTTTAGGTACGTATATAAGCTGAACATACTACCTGTAAACACAGCCAATATATAAAAAATCAATAAAATATTTGTCTTTCGCTTATTCAATGCCGGCATTGAACTGAAAATTAACGGAAGCAGTAAAATGGGTAATTTAGTCCTCAAATCTTTCCATGCATATGCAAAATCAGTAGTATGTACCAAGCCGATAAGGTGCAGCAGGAATAAGGATGCGATGAGTACGGCAAGTCTGTTTTTCAGAAAAACCTTGGTCTTGCTGATGAAATTTTCAGCCATATAGCCAAAGAAATAGCTTATGGGCTTTGTCAGTCGCTGAATCCCGGAAGATTCCAAGAAAAGTGTTTTTATTTTTTTATATCCAATACCATCTGTAAGCCAAACATATAACAACATAAATTGCGCCACACTCATCCCGAAATTTGATAACGGAATGCTGATAGCCAATAAAATCAATGCTACCAGATAAGCGTCAATTTGTTGTGATTTTGACATGGGCTTAAGCGCTTATTTTTTAGCTTGTTGGAATACTTCCGAATATTTCTTGGGATTATGTAATATATCCAAAGCGCTTTCAAGTTCGATATCGCCTTTCATCGCGCTGATAATCTTCCCTTTTTGATAATAATAGCGTGAAACGATTTCAACCCGAAGCAATTGTACAATTTCGTTCCTATGCAGCATAAAATCTTTTTCCTTAATGGTTTCCAATTCACTTTTTAGTGATTCAAGATGCGCAGATACCGCTTCCAAATAGTGTTCCTCTTCGGCAATTTTGCACAAGTCTGTAATAATTCGCTCACTTTCAGTGGTATAGCTGAAGCCTTCTGTCTTAATGAAGTTCAGGAAATCTGCAAATATTTCATCTGTAATTTCAAATTCTTCTGCAGGAGCTATTTCGGCATTTTCGCGTGCAAATTTATTTGCATACCTGAAAATATGGTTGCCAGTATATAAGTTTGCACTTACCGGACTAAATTCTATCGGATCGATGAGGATATCGGGTGTAATTCCACCGTTGTCATACACCAATCTACCACCTCTTGTTTTAAAAGTCGACACCAATGAATCTGCTTTTTTGCCGCCATTTTCGTCTTTGTGGCTATAATCGATAGCTTGAATACATCTACCGCTTGGAATATAATATTTGGCTACCGTAATTTTCATTTGACTGTTGTAGGTCAAGGGCACTACGTTTTGCACTAATCCTTTGCCAAAAGTTTTTTGCCCTACCACCACCGCTCTATCCAAATCCTGTAAGGCGCCGGCAACAATTTCACTTGCAGATGCACTGGCTTCATTCACTAAAACCACTAATGGAATATCCAAGTCAAAAGGAGTTTGCCGTGTACGGTGAATAGTGGAGCGTTCAGGAGCTTTACCACGTGTGGATACAATAAGCTCTCCTCTTTCCACAAATAAGTTTGCAATATCAACAGCTTCATTAAGTAGGCCTCCGCCATTTCCGCGTAAATCAATAATCAAGCCTTTGAGTGCTTTTTCGTCTTTCATTTGCTGGATTACCTCTTTTACTTCTGCAGACGCTTTTTGTGTAAAACCTGACAATCGTAAATAGCCTATATCACCTTCTAAAATTGTTTGATAAGGAATATTGTCAATTCGTACTTTTTCTCTGGTAAGCTCTTTTTCAATCGGCTTATCAATTTCTTCCCGCTTTATTTTTAAACGCAGCTTTGAGCCCGGTGTTCCTTTCAGCAACTCACTAATTTCGGATACGGTTTTGTCTTTTACATCCAAGCCGTTGATTTCTAATATGAGGTCTCCTGCAATCAGTCCTGCCTTATGAGCAGGGAATCCTTCATAAGGCTCAGTGATATGCGCATATTCTTCTGCTTTCTGAATCAATGCGCCAATTCCACCATATTCTCCGGTAGTCATCATACGCACATCTTCCACCTGTGATTCGGGAATGAAAACCGTATACGGATCAAGCTTTTCCAGCATGGCATTAATAGCGGTTTCTGTCAGCTCTCCCGGTTTAATATCATCCACATAGTTCAGGTTTAACTCCTTCAAAATGGCGTTATAAATATCAAGATTTTTAGATATTTCGAAATTGTGTTGACTTTGCCCGAAAGAAAGCTGTGGGGCTCCATGAAAAAACAGTAAAAAAATTAAAAACAGGTAAAAATTCTTTTTCATATTATGATTTAATTTTATTCAATCTACAGGATCGTATCCACTGCCACCCCAAGGATGGCAGGACGAAATTCTTTTTATGGCTTTCCATCCACCCTTTAGCGCCCCGTATTTTTGTATTGCCTCCACACTATAAACCGAACATGTCGGTGTGTAACGACACGATCTACCTATATAGGGAGAAAGCGTGTACTGATATATTCGAATGAAAAATATCAGAATTTTTGCCGGAATGCTACGAATGAACTTCATGCTGATTTAGCAAACGTAATATAATTGTATTTATTTTATGGTGTACAACAGCACTTTCTGTAAGCTGTTTGGCAGTATAAACCAATGCAATTTGGATTTGTTTGTTTTGCCCGGAATAATAAGCTGTCAACGGCTGCTTTTGTGTTCTCCAAGCCTCCCTAACATGGCGTCTTACGCGATTTCTATCCACAGCTCGCTTGATGTTTTTTTTGCTTACTGAAATAAATAGCGAAACATCCGCAGTATCTTTATGCTGCTGCGCTTCAACCAGATAAATTACTTTAAATGGAAAAACAAAAAATGACTCCCCGTTTTTAAAGAGATTATCAATTAGCTTTTTAGCCCGCAGACGCTCTTGACGACCAAAAGAAAACCCTACTGTTTCAGCTTTTGCACACATATTTACAAAGATACATTGATTTGAGATTCCCTTATTAAATAATTATCGCCTTGCGTTGTTTTTTGTGCTGGTATTCTGCTTCGTAACGGCCTAAATAGTTGCTTTTTTACCAAGAATACCGATGTTTGTTGCGGTATTTCGCCTTGTAAAGGCAGAAAATCGAAATAAATCACATGAAAAAGTCAAAAAGCTTGCTTTATAAAAGGAAAAAAGTAGTAAAATTGCATTGTTAATTTAAAATGGTTTATATCAGTTAGTTAAACTATGGAACTTACGGGCTTTTTCGTGACTTGTTTAGGCGGAGATTCCGAGCTTAATGTTAGTTTATTTAATTATTTGAATTTAAATTAATTCCCTCCCTCTTGTAATATTTTTAAGACATAAAATATTTTATTCAATTAAGTTTAATTTTTTATCAAAAACCGTAAAACTATTCAAATGAAACCGGTGCAGAAGAAAACACATCATCGTGACTTTACAGAAAATGATGAATTAATCAGAAAACCAGTTAAAAAAGTTCAAAACAAACGAGAACGAAAACCTTCTATATATGAAGCTCTTGAGGATGAAGAAGAGCTGGATTTGGATTTGTTCAATTTTGAAGATGATTTTATCGATGATGATGAAGATTTCTAATTAGATTTCAAAGATGATTTAATGATTAGATGATTTAATGATTAAAAGCCGGCATAGACCGGCTTTTATTTTTTCAAGGAGATAAATCCCCTAAAATATTCTTCAAAATAAGTTGTATCAGCCAACTTTTACATAACGGCTGCTATTTTCTATCCGGCAGATATTGAAACTTTCGTTCGGTAATATATGCCCATATTGCCACGATAATAATTACCGCGACAGTATAATACACAAAGCTTGGTACCGGAACCGGGTCGCCGGCGGCATATGAGTGCAAGCCCGATAAATAATAATTCACGCCAAAATAGGTCATAATCACCGAGCTGAAGCCAACTAATGTCAACAAGCTAAAGCTGTAATCTGTTTTTACACCGGGCATATAAGAAAGGTGTGCAATAAAGGTATACACTAAAATTGTCACCAATGCCCAAGTTTCTTTAGGGTCCCAGCCCCAATATCGACCCCACGACTCATTAGCCCACACCCCGCCAAGGAAAGTACCTATTGTCAACAAATACAATCCGATGATGATAGAGCGTTCGTTAATGTAATTCAGCTCTTTGATGCGCTGCTGCAGCATGCCAAAGTTTTTCGGCTTCTTTAAAATCATTAATAATAAGTTGAAAAAGCCTAATAAGGCTGCCAACGCAAGAAAACCATAGCTTGCCGTAATTACCGAAACGTGAATGGTTAACCAATACGATTTCAGTACGGGTACTAAGTTGGTGATTTCAGGGTCCATCCATGAGAGATGTGCCACCATTAGTATTATGGATGCCAAAATAGAAGTGGCAGCAATGGTCATTTGTGATTTCCTGGCGAAGATAAGCCCGGCTAATACCGTGACCCAACCAATATAAATCATTGATTCATAGCCATTGCTCCAAGGTGCACGACCTGCAATATACCAGCGTAGAGCTAAACCAAAAGTTTGTAGGACGAAAAAGACGATAATTAGTACATAAAAGACTTTCAGGCTTTTATTGATCCATTTCTTTTCATTAAAAAGATTGCTGAAAACCAATATTAACATGATAACCCCAACCAAACCAAAGTAGTTTCCGAGTCGGTCGAAAATCATCATATTATTGTACAATAATTCAGCTTTTATCTTTCCTTCACCGGGGAATATATCAGCACCAATCTTCCGTTGGTAGGCTTTCATTCCATCGAGTAGCTCTTCGGCTTGTTCAATATTATTGCTTGCCAAACTCGATAAATAATAGGGGATAATATCTGCTACAAAGGCTGAATCTTCTGCCTTTAATCCTTCGACATTTTGCCCGGGAATAAACCATGGATTGTGCGAATCACGTGGGTCGGGGAGTATTTTTAACAATCCACCCGTATACACTAAATAGGAAATATTTACGCGCTCGTCTACCGCAATTACGTCATTATCAAACTTACTGCGTTCGGCAGGCTTTTTCGCATAGGCTTGGCTCACAAGATCGCGCAAGCGATAGCCTCCACCTTCATTAGTGAAATCAAGCATATCGGTAAATGATGCATGCCCACCTGATAAACCCAAGTATTTTTTTAACTCCGGATGTGATACTTTTATCATTTTAACCATTTGCCATTTTTCAGGCTCTAACTGCATACCCAATAAAACCTGGTCAGGATTCATGCCGTTAAAACTGGTTTTTCGGGCTATTTTCCGAAGCATTTCACTTGAAAGCGTATTAATGGGTTTTAAGCGACCATCATGGTCTTGCACCATTAAACTTCCAAATTGCTTGGCATGCGCCTTGTCAATCACCGTTAAATTTGTTGGATCAAAACTATGATGGCTGTGCTCTTGCGCATACATGCTAGCTGAAAGTGTGAGAGATATCAGCAGTAGTACTACGTTTTTCTTATTGGTTTTTAATAAGCGCCCAAGGAGTGCAAAACGTGTATGGCGTGCAATAATGGCTAAAAACATTCCTAATGTCATAAAGAAATAGCCGATATAGGTTATCCAAGTGCCGGCTGCATCTTTATTCACACTCAGTATAGTGCCTTTTTCATCCGAGTCATAGGACGATTGGAAAAAACGGTATCCCCTATAATTTAATACATTGTTCATAAAGATACGGTATGGTCTGTGGACATTATTGCTTTCGTCAACCAGTATAACATCGCTGGCATATGAAGCCGGACTGTTGGAGCCGGGATACCTTTCAAGATCAAATTTTACCAGCTCGATGCCAAATGGAAGATGAAGTGTTTTTGCTCCATAACTAAGATGTACGTTTACTCCATTTATTTCAAAAGAACTGGTTTCACCGGTATAACCCTTGCCACCACGCAAACCAATTTGCCTCTTCTCTCCACCTGATGACACTTCGACTATCAATGCATCCATAAAATGCAAATCCTTCCCCTGATAGGTGGTGAAATCGACTTTGCCGTTTTCATATATATCTGATAAGACAATGCGATAATCTTCAAAGCTGTATAAATTACGCAGCTCAAAAGGATGCCACTCACCGGCAGTGAGCGTATCGGATTCGCCACCGGACATGCTCATTGTATAAATGTCGTTGGGTGCATTAAAGCGTAATTTTCCGTCTTGAAAGCTGATGTTAAATGCTGTGGGGTCAAAGGCTTGGTCAAATAAATAATTCACCCCCATGAAGTTGCGTTGATCGCCTTGCTTGATAATAAGGTTGTTTCTGCCGCTATTATTAGCAGATACCACCATAATAATATACGGATCGCCTTCACCGGCTTCACCTCTTACAAGTACTTCTTGTGCATTGGGAATATAACGTATCGAACGGAACTTCACATTTGTTCCATCAACTGTTTGACTGTCTTTATATGCTTTTTGAGAAAGTGTGGACATGATAACCGATTTCTCGCTATACTCTTTCTTCGTTCCCTTGTGGAGCTCGGCCATCACATAGGTGTTATCAGATAACATGCTGTGTTTAGTATCTCCTTCACGTATGTTCATAATGCCTTCGTATCCGATATAGCGGGTTACGCCTGCGCCGATAAGTATAAGGATAAATGAAGTGTGAAACATGAAAAGCGACCACTTCTTTCTATTTAACATCTTGTATTTGAATATATTGGCTATAAGGTTGATGCCAAGAAGCACTAAAAGCACCTCAAACCATGTGGCATTATATACAACAGCTTTAGCTCCTTCTGTTCCAAAATCATTTTCAATGAAAGTGGCAGCACCAATAGCGATTGCAAAAATCACCACCAAAAAACCCATTACTTCCATGGAAAACAAAAAATTTAAAAATCTCTTCATTGTATTGAACAAGTTATTTGTGAATGTAATAATGAAAGTTCAAAAATACAGGAAAACCTTTTGTAGCATCGAAAATACTTGGTTATTAGGCTTAAATCCATGTTAAAAAAGCTTAACTGAACTAAAATTCGCTTATTACCAATGTTTTGTAGCTTGGGTTCTGCTTGGCAACGAATTGTTGGTGAATTATGCAGGTTAAATATAATATTCTTACGGTCCTGCCGTAGAAATAGGATTTTCTGAAATATTATGCGCTTTGTAACTGAATTAACTGCTGATGATGCGTAGTTTGGCAAATTTTAGCAGCAGTTGCTTATTCCCGATTCCATTAAAATAAACGGTGGCTTTTCGGTTTGGTCCACTGCCTTCAATTTGTATTATTTTACCTTTTCCGAACTTTTGATGTTCTACCATCATGCCGTTTTGTATTTCATCTGCTCCGGCATGTTCAAAATCCGTTGTAGTTTCATTTGTAACGCTGTTGAGCCTTTTTAATTTTGCAGTATTAATACCCGGCTTTGTAGCTTCTGATTTACCAAAGCGAGGCATAGCTGAGCTGCTTCTTTTGGGGGTTTCGATATAAGCCGGATCGATTTCTTCAATGAAACGTGATGGCTCTGCTAAACTAAGGTTTCCCCATCTGTAACGGCTTTCGGCATAACTGATGGTAACCTTTTCTTGAGCACGTGTCAGTGCCACATAAAACAAGCGCCTTTCTTCTTCCAATTCAGCCCTCGTGCCCAAAGATTGTACGGAAGGGAACAGATTTTCCTCCAGCCCTACAATAAATACATAGGGAAACTCCAAGCCTTTCGCAGCATGTATGGTCATTAAACTGACAAAGTCTGCATCTTCATCTTCTTTTTTATCAGCATCGGTTAATAATGCCACATCTTGCATAAAATGCATAAGTGACCTTGCAGGGATGCCTTCTTCGCCAAGTTCTTCGGGCTCCGGATCACGCTCCGCAAATTCCATGATCGCATTTAACAATTCCTCAATATTTTCAATACGGCTTACGGCTTCAACTGTGTCTTCCGACTTTAATTCATTGATGATGCCGCTGGATTTGGTGATATGTTGTGCCAAATCAAATGCATTTTTACTTTCAATTTGCACTGCGAAACTCTGTATCATTGTCGCGAAATTTTGCAGCCTATGAATCGTACCGCTATTGAAAACCTCTAAGCTGCTATCCGACTCGGAAATTAACTCCCAAATGCTTTTTTTGTTTTCATTGCTCAACACCTGAAGCCTTTCAATAGTGGTTTTGCCAATGCCTCTCGCCGGATAATTGATAATGCGCAAAAGTGCTTCCTCATCATTTGGATTTACGACAAGTCGGAAATAAGCCAATAAATCTTTCACTTCTTTTCGGCTGTAGAATGAAAGACCTCCGTATATCTTATAAGGTATGGCTTGGCGGCGCAAGGCCTCTTCTATTGAACGCGATTGTGCATTCGTCCGATATAAAATTGCAAAGCTCTTATTTGGCAATTGTTTCGACATTTTATAGCCAAAAATGGAGTTTGCCACTAAGGTGCCTTCTTCTCCATCTGATGTGCCACGGATAAGCCCGATTAACTCGCCTTCCGGATTTTCTGTCCAAACAAGCTTGTGAATCTGATCTTTATTGTTTTTGATGACTGTATTGGCTGCCTCAACAATGGTCTTGGTAGAACGATAGTTTTGCTCGAGGCGAAATAATTTGTAGTCCGGATAGTCCTTCTTGAAGTTTAAAATATTTTGAATATTAGCTCCCCGAAAGCCATAAATACTTTGCGCATCATCTCCAACCACTGTCAGGTTTTCGTATAAAGCTGCCAACTGTTGCACAATAAGGTATTGCGCATGGTTGGTATCTTGGTATTCGTCTACTAAAATATACTTAAAACGATGTTGGTATTTATGTAAAACCTCCGGGAAATCCCTGAACAACAGATTAGTATTAAATAAAAGGTCATCAAAATCCATTGCATCGGCACGCTTCAAACGCGCGTTATACGTTCGATATATCTCACCTATTAAAGGACGCCCTGCAGAGGAGTCAGCTGCTTGAATTTCTTGATTGCTGATATAATCGAGCGGTGAAAATAAATTTGATTTGGCGTTGGAGATACGATGTAATAAATAGGAGGGCTTATATACTTTCGAATCAAGCTGTAACTCAGTAAGAATATTTTTTAAAAGGCGCTTGGAATCATCCGTATCATATATGGTGTAGTTTGCCGGATATCCTAAATGATGTCCTTCCATTCGTAAAATCTTGGCAAATACCGAGTGAAATGTACCCATCCATACATTTCGCCCGCTGCTGTCTCCAATAAGCTGCATCACTCGCTCTTTCATCTCTTTCGCAGCTTTGTTTGTAAATGTAAGTGCTAAAACACTGAAAGGATCAACCCCTTGCTGCAGTAAATATGCAATCCGATAAGTTAATGCGCGTGTTTTACCTGCACCTGCTCCGGCAATGACCATCATAGGTCCCTCCGTATGGATTACAGCCTCTCTTTGCGCATCATTAAGTTGTAAAAGTAAGTCCGACACCTGAAAATTGAATTTTTTAAACCGCAAATCTACAGTATTTTTTAGCTATTTTCACCTTAATCTGTTTTTAAGAGCATAATTTAATTGATTAGAGTGTGATGCTGAATCTTTTCTTATTAATTTATATATATATGAATATCAGGTATTTAACAAGTAAATTGGTGGCGTTGAACCTGTCTTTAATTAAAATAAACAGAAAATAAATAAAATATCGCTTGTAGATTTGAAAAATATTTCTACCTTTGCAGCCCCAATTCATTTTGAGTTGGAAGATATTGGAAACGATATAGTTAAAAGGAATCTGAAAAGTTAAACCGTTATAGATTCCTGACGCAGATGCTCGGATTTGAAAAATAGTTGTGTTTCAGCGTTGGTTTGTAAAGCTAAAACGAAGCTTTCCCTCCTTTTGAACTATCTCCCCAGTACATTTAAAAAAATATATTGTTCATTCAATAAATTGTTCTATTTTTGCGCTCCCAAATTTTTGGAGTTCAAAAGGATATAAATTAAACAGTTTAAAATGCCTACAATTCAGCAATTAGTGCGTAAGGGTCGCAAAAGACTGGTTGAAAAGAGTAAGTCTCCTGCCCTTGATTCATGTCCACAACGTCGTGGCGTGTGCGTTCGTGTGTATACCACGACTCCTAAAAAGCCTAACTCCGCCATGCGTAAAGTAGCGAGAGTGCGCTTGACAAATATGAAGGAAGTAAACGCATACATCCCCGGTGAAGGACATAACTTGCAGGAACACTCTATTGTTATGATACGTGGTGGTCGCGTGAAAGACTTACCCGGTGTACGTTATCACATTATTCGTGGTGCATTGGATACCGCCGGCGTTGAAGGAAGAAAACAAAGACGGTCGAAATATGGTACCAAACGCCCGAAAAAAGTAAATAAGTAAAATAAAGTTCACTATTACAAGAAATAGTTAGCAATGAGAAAAGCTAAACCTAAAAAAAGAATTATCCTTCCCGATCCAAAATATAATGATGTTTTGGTGACTAAGTTTGTAAATAACATGATGCTGGAAGGAAAGAAAAATTTGGCATATACCATATTCTATGATGCTATGGAAATTGTTGGTAACAGAACCAATGAAGATAGCCTCGAAGTTTGGAAAAAGGCACTTGCTAATGTGACACCTGCAGTAGAAGTACGCAGCCGTCGTATTGGTGGAGCCACATTCCAGATTCCGACAGAAATTCCTGCAAACAGAAAAATGTCAATCGGTATGAAAAACTTAATCGGATTTGCCCGAAGAAGACATGAAAAATCGATGGGACAAAAATTGGCAGCAGAAATTTTGGCAGCATATAAAGAAGAAGGTGCCGCATTTAAAAGAAAAGAAGATATACATAGAATGGCTGAAGCAAATAAAGCATTCTCACACTTCAGATTTTAATTAAAACTAAGAAGATTATAAATAAGTAATGGCACTAAACGCTAAGACACATACAAACCTCAGACTTACCCGCAATATTGGGATTATGGCCCATATTGACGCGGGTAAAACCACAACTACCGAGCGCATTCTGTATTATACAGGACGCAGCCATAAGTTGGGTGAGGTGCATGAGGGCTCTGCTACCATGGACTGGATGGTGCAAGAGCAGGAGCGTGGCATTACCATTACTTCAGCTGCAACTACTGTCTTTTGGAATTATAACGACGAGCAGTATAAAATTAACATTATTGACACACCCGGCCACGTGGACTTTACCGTTGAGGTAGAACGCTCTTTGCGTGTGCTGGACGGTGCTGTTGCTTTGTTCTGCGCTGTGGGTGGTGTTGAACCACAATCCGAAACAGTTTGGCGTCAGGCTGATAAATATAAAGTACCGCGACTATGCTTTGTGAATAAAATGGACAGAAGCGGTGCCGACTTCTACGGAGTGGTGAATCAAATAAAAGACAGATTGGGAGCAAACCCAATCCCTTTACAGATTCCCATTGGTGAAGAAGATACTTTCAGAGGAGTTGTTGACCTTATTACCAATAAAGCATACGTTTGGGACGACAGCACCAAAGGAATGGTGATGACCGAGACCGAGATACCTGCTGATTTGGTTGAACTGGTTGAAGAATATCGCCTCAAACTGATTGAAAACGTTGCCGAAGAAAGTGATGAATTGTTGGAAAAGTTTATGGACGATCCAAACTCCATCACCGAAGAGGAAATGATAACACAAATCAGAAAGGCAACCGTAGAAATGAGAATTGCACCTGTGCTGTGCGGAGCCTCATTTAAAAATAAAGGAGTGCAAATGCTGTTGAATGGAATTACACAGTATTTGCCAAGCCCGTTGGATGTAGATGCAGTGGAAGGAATTAATCCTAAAACTGAAAAAGAAGAAGTACGTAAAGTGGATCCTAACGAACCATTCGCAGCACTAGCATTTAAAATTGCTACTGACCCATTTGTAGGCAGAATCGCATTTTTCAGGGTGTATAGTGGTACATTGGAATCAGGTTCCTACGTATTTAATAGTGCAACAGGTAAAAAAGAACGAATCTCCAGAATAATGCAGATGCTTGCAAACAAGCAAAATCCATTGGAACGCATTCAAGCCGGAGATATTGGAGCTGCTGTTGGATTTAAAGCCATTCGAACAGGAGATACCTTGTGCGATGAATCAAAGCCGATAATACTTGAAGCTATTACATTCCCCGAGCCGGTGATTAGCATTTCCATTGAGCCGAAAACGCAGGCAGATATGGATAAAATGACCTTGGCGCTTGCGAAGTTGGCAGAAGAAGATCCTACTTTTAAAGTGATTATCGATAAAGATTCGGGACAAACCGTGATTTCGGGAATGGGCGAACTGCATCTTGAAGTCTTGGTGGATCGGTTGAGACGAGAATTTCATGTAGATTGTAACCAAGGTCGTCCGCAAGTGGCATATAAAGAAGCCTTAACCGGCTTTGCCACACACAAAGAAGTGTATAAGCGACAAAGTGGAGGTCGTGGTAAATTTGCAGATATTCAGTTTGAAATCGGACCTGCAGATGAAAATGTAAGCGGACTGCAATTTGTTGATGAAGTTAAAGGTGGTAATATCCCACGTGAATATATGCCAGCAATCCAAAAAGGATTTAAAGAAGCAATGACAAACGGTGTATTAGCGGGATACCAACTTGAAAGCATGAAAGTGCGCCTCCTTGACGGTTCATACCATACCGTGGACTCCGACTCCTTATCATTTGAAATTGCAGCAAAAATTGCATTTAAAACTGCAGCTGCAAAAGCTCAACCGGTTATTTTGGAACCCATCATGAAGGTTGAAGTTCATACACCGGATGATTATCTTGGAGAAATAACCGGAGACCTTAACAAAAGACGTGCTGTTTTAAGAGAAGTTACTGCTAAAATAGGTTCGCAACTTATAAAAGCAGACGTACCTCTTTCCGAAATGTTTGGATATGTTACCGTATTACGAACATTAAGTTCAGGTAGAGCAACCTCGAGCATGGAATTTAGTCATTATCAGCAAGCTCCGGATAATATAGCCGAAGCAGTTATAAATAAAGCAAAAGGAATTATAAATTAGAGTATCATTCATAATTATTCAATAACGTGAGCCAGAGAATAAGAATTAAATTAAAGTCGTACGATCATAATCTCGTTGATAAATCTGCCGAGAAGATTGTTAAAACCGTTAAAACGACTGGTGCTGTGGTAAGTGGTCCAATTCCATTACCAACAGATAAAAAGATTTATACTGTGTTGCGTTCAACTTTTGTTCATAAAAAGTCGAGAGAGCAATTCGAACTATCATCGTACAAACGTTTGCTGGACATCTACAGTTCCACTTCGCAAACAATTGATGCCTTGATGAAACTCGAATTACCCAGTGGTGTTGAAGTTGAGATTAAAGTGTAACGAAACAGTTATTGAACAAATAAAAGATCCAGATCATGTCAGGAATATTAGGAAGAAAGATTGGGATGACCAGCATTTTTGATGAGGAAGGAAGAAACCTGCCGGTAACTGTTATCGAAGCAGGTCCTTGTGTAGTCACCCAAATCAAAACAGTGGAAAATGATGGCTACGATGCCGTACAGCTTGCATATGCCGATAAAAAGGAAAAGAACACAAGCAAAGCGATGATTGGCCATTTTAAAAAAGCCAATACGAGCCCAAAGCGTATTGTTTCTGAGTTTACACGCTTTGAAAAAGGCAATCGTAAAGGCGTTGGTGAATTGGTTACCGTTGACGTATTTATTGAAGGAGAATATATTGACGTTGTTGGTGTATCAAAAGGAAAAGGATTCCAAGGCGTTGTAAAGCGTCATGGTTTTGCCGGGGTAGGTGAGACATCACACGGTCACGGTGGCGTTTCCAGAAAACCGGGTTCAATCGGTAACTCTGCAACCCCCGCACGTGTTTTTAAAGGCACCAAACTGCCCGGTAGAATGGGAAGACAGCGTGTGAAAGCAATTAACTTGCAAATAATTAAGATTATACCTGAAAAGAACCTATTAGTTGTAAAAGGTGCTGTTCCGGGTCCGAAAAACGGTTATTTAAAAATAGAAAGATGGAGTTAAAAGTTCATAAAATTAGTGGAGAACCAACTGAAAAAACTGTTCAGTTGAATGATGAAATCTTTGGAATTGACCCAAACGATCATGCAATTTATCTTGATGTAAAGCAATATCTTGCAAATCAACGTCAAGGAACGCATAAAACAAAAGAACGCAGCGAGGTTTCAGGTAGCACACGTAAGATTAAGCGCCAAAAAGGAACCGGTACTGCAAGAGCAGGAAGTATTAAATCTCCCTTGTTCGTTGGTGGTGGTCGTACATTTGGACCAAGCCCACGCGACTACAGATTTAAACTGAATAAGAAAGTAAAAAGACTGGCACGTAAATCAGCATTGTCGTACAAAGCACAAGGGCAAGAAATTGTGGTTTTGGAAGATTTCAGCTTTGATAATCCAAAAACCAAACAATTTGTACAGCTGTTGAATGCATTTCAAACCGAAGGTAAGAAAAACCTGTTTATTATGAATAGCGTTGAACCTTACGTTATCTTATCGGCAAGAAACATCCAACGTACCAAAGTGGTAACGGCAAAAAGTGTAAATACCTATGATTTGATGAATGCAAACAAGGTGTTTTTTGTTGAAAGTGCTATTAATACGTTAGAAACAATTCTAGGATAGTAAAACCTTATAATCGAGATACAAAATGAATATCATCAAAAAACCGATTATTACGGAAAAAATGACCGCTATTGGAGAAGAACTGCAGCAATACGGTTTTATCGTCGATAAGCGGGCAAATAAGCTTCAAATTAAACAAGCCATAAAGGAACTGTATGGTGTTGAAGTGTTAACGGTGAACACAATGAACTATCCCGGAAAGCGTAAATCACGCTTTACCAAAACGGGCATTGTAGCCGGGAAAACACCAGCTTTTAAGAAAGCAGTTGTTACTTTGGCAGAAGGCGAAACAATTGATTTTTTCAGCAACATTTAGATTGATATAAATGGCTATTAGAAAACTTAAACCCACAACCCCCGGTCAACGCTTTAAAGTAATTAGTGCGTTTGACGAAATTACCACCAGCACACCTGAAAAGACTTTGCTGGCCCCCGCTAAAAGTAGTGGTGGACGTAATAATAAAGGAAAAATGACCGTCAGGAATATTGGGGGTGGTCATAAAAGAAGATATAGAATCATCGATTTTAAACGCGATAAGGATGGTATCCCCGCAATAGTAAAATCAATAGAATATGATCCAAACCGCTCAGCACGTATCGCGCTGCTGTTCTATGCCGATGGTGAAAAACGTTATATCGTTGCACCACATGGCCTGAAGGTTGGTCAGGAAATCGTTTCCGGAAAAGGTGCAGCTCCATCAGTTGGAAATACACTTTTCTTAAGCGAAATACCATTCGGTACTGTAATTCATAATATCGAATTGAACCCCGGTCAAGGTGGTAAAATGGCACGTAGCGCCGGCTCATATGCACAATTGATGTCGCGCGATGGAAAGTATGCCATCCTTAAAATGCCCTCCGGTGAAACACGAATGATATTGCAAGCTTGTAAAGCTACTGTAGGAATGGTTTCAAATACTGAACATAACCTCGAAAGATCCGGAAAAGCAGGCCGCTCAAGATGGTTAGGAAAACGCCCACGTACACGTGGTGTTGCGATGAACCCCGTCGATCACCCAATGGGTGGTGGTGAAGGTAAAGCCTCAGGTGGACAGCCTCGTTCAAGAACGGGATTGCCCTCAAAAGGATATAAAACGAGAAATAAGAAGAAAGCTTCCTCGAAATATATCATTGATAGAAGAAAATAATAGGTTAACTAGGCAGAAATAAGCATTATTATGAGTCGTTCGCTAAAAAAAGGTCCATATATACATTACAAACTCGAAAGAAAAGTAATGAAAAATGTTGAATCCAATAAAAAAACGGTTATCAAAACCTGGTCAAGGGCTTCGATGATATCTCCCGATTTTGTTGGACAGACCATTGCCGTGCACAACGGAAATAAATTCATCCCGGTATATATTACAGAAAATATGGTTGGACATAAATTAGGAGAATTTGCGCCAACACGTATCTTCCGCGGACATGCCGGTAATAGAAAAGATAAAGGTAGAAAATAAAGAAAGCTAGAAAATGGGAGCAAGAAAACGAATAAAATCAGAACAGCGTAAAGAAGCACGTAAGACACAATATTTGGCTTCCTTGCGTAATGTGCCTACATCGCCTAGGAAAATGCGCCTTGTTGCTGATATGATTAGAGGTGAAAATGTTGAAACAGCACTTTTTGCTTTAAAGCATTCTCCAAAAGAAGCCTCAAAACGCATGTATAGCCTGTTGCGCTCAGCAATTGCTAACTGGGAAGCTAAAAATGAAGGTCAAACAGTAGATTTTAATAGTCTTTATGTTAAAGAAGTATTTGTGGATGGTGGCAGCATGCTGAAGAGAATTCAGCCGGCACCTCAAGGAAGGGCACACCGAATTCGCAAACGCTCAAATCACGTTACCATGGTATTGGATACCAGAATAACTGCTGAACAATAAAATAGAAAGATCAAATTCATATAAGTATAATTGAATGGGACAAAAAACGAATCCGATAGGACTTAGGTTAGGAATCATCAAAGGATGGGATTCCAACTGGTATGGTGGCCGTAAGTTTGCCGATAAACTTGTCGAAGATGATAAGATTAGAAAGTATCTCAACGCACGTTTAAGCAAGGCCGGAATCTCAAAAATAAATATCGAGCGCTCCTTGAAGTTAGTTACCGTAACTATTTCAACCGCTCGACCAGGAATGATTATTGGTAAAGCCGGACAAGAAGTCGATAAGTTAAAAGAAGAATTAAAAAAGCTTACCGGAAAAGAAGTACAAATTAATATCAGTGAAATTAAACGCCCTGAATTAGATGCATATATCGTGGCTTCCACTATTGCAAAACAGATTGAAGGACGTATTTCATTCCGTAGAGCTATTAAAACCGCTATCGCATCAAGTATGCGTGTGGGTGCCGAAGGTATTAAAGTGATGATATCCGGACGTGTTGGTGGAGCAGAAATGGCTCGTCGTGAAACATACAAAGAAGGAAGAATTCCCTTGCATACTTTACGTGCCGATATTGATTATGCGCTTGTAGAAGCACATACCACTTACGGTCGTATTGGAATTAAAGTATGGATTTGTAAAGGCGAAATTTATGGTAAGCCCGAATTAGTACCAAGTACTGTTGGAGGTGGACCCAAAAAGCAAGGTGGTCCCGCAAAACACGGTTCATCACGCCGCAGAGATAGGAATAAATAAATTAAGTCAAATAATAAGATCAAGTAACAATGTTACAGCCAAGAAAGACCAAGTTCAGAAGACACCAGAAAGGAAGGATGAAAGGTATGTCCATGCGTGGAAACCAATTAGCCTTTGGTACTTTTGGAATAAAAGCTTTAGAAGATGCCTGGATTACAGGACGTCAAATAGAAGCAGCCCGTCAGGCAGTTACCCGTTATATGAAACGTGAAGGTCAAATATGGATTAGAGTTTTCCCCGATAAACCTATTACCAAAAAGCCTTTGGAAGTACGTATGGGTAAAGGAAAAGGATCACCTGAATATTTCGTTGCTCCCGTTACACCGGGCCGAATTATTTTTGAAGCTGAAGGAGTGCCTTTGGAAGTTGCACGTGAAGCCTTACGACTGGCCGCACAAAAATTACCCGTATTAACAAAATTCGTTGTCAGAAGAGACTACGTAGAAGATAAATAGTAGAGTCATGAAACAGGAAGTAATTAGAGAGCTTAGTACGGCTGATTTGTACGAACAGCTTGAACAACAGCGCATGCAGTTGTTAAAGATGAAAATGAATCATGCCGTTTCACCCCTTGAAAATCCAAATAAGATCAAGGCGTACAGACGTACAATAGCCAGAATCCTGACCGAACTCAAAAAACGGCAGATGGAAACAGTTGAACAAACTAATATTAATAACTGATGGAAACAAGAAGATTACGCAAAGAAAGAACCGGTATTGTAACAAGCAACAAAATGGATAAATCCATTACGGTTGAGATTCAACGACGCGTGAAGCATCCCATCTATGGTAAATTTGTCAAGAAATCAAGCCGATTTATGGCTCACGACGAAAATAACGAATGCAATATTGGCGATACTGTTCGCATAGTCGAAACACGCCCATTGAGCAAGAATAAATGTTGGAGATTAGTTGAAATAATCGAAAGGGCTAAGTAAAATGATACAGCAAGAATCAAGATGTGGTGTAGCCGATAATAGCGGCGCCAAAGAAGTGTTGTGCATCCGCGTGCTCGGCGGTACAGGAAAACGTTATGCACGCATAGGCGATAAAATTGTCGTGAGCGTGAAAAGTGCAATCCCCGGAGGAGCCATAAAAAAAGGTACCGTGGTAAAAGCAGTTGTTGTACGTACAAAAAAAGAAACACGTCGAACAGACGGCTCCTATATTCGCTTTGACGATAATGCAGTCGTATTGCTAAATACCGCCGGCGAAATGATGGGAACCCGTATTTTTGGACCTGTTGCCAGAGAATTACGTGAAAAACAGTTTATGAAAATTGTATCACTCGCTCCGGAAGTATTGTAAATATTAAACGAAGATGACCATGGTGAAATTACATATCAAAAAAGGAGATACCGTTGTGGTTACAGCCGGCGATCATAAAGGCGAACAAGGAAAAGTGCTCTTGGTAAACGTGGCAAAACAAACTGCCATCGTTGAAGGAGTAAACCTTGTGTCAAAACATACGAGGCCGAATACTGAAAACCCAAAAGGTGGAATAGTAAAAAAAGAAGCACCTATTCATGTTTCTAACCTGATGATAGTTGATGGAAAAGGTAAACCAACAAGAATAGGAAGAAAAAGAGACGAAAAAACCGGTCAGCCGGTACGTTATTCAAAAAAATCAGGGGAGGTTATTAAGTAATGAGTTATCAGCCCAAATTAAAAGTTCAGTATAAGAACGAAATCGTGCCTGCTCTTACAAAACAGTTTAATTATCACACTGTGATGCAGGTTCCACGCTTAGTAAAAATATCTCTTAACCAAGGTATTGGAGCGGCGCTTGTAGATAAAAAACTCATCGAGTTCGGTATCGAAGAAATGACCGCCATTACTGGTCAAAGAGCCGTACCGACGATTTCGAAACGTGACGTTTCTAACTTTAAGCTACGTAGAGGAAACCCTATCGGGGTGCGCGTAACATTAAGAGGGAACATCATGTACGAATTCCTTGAAAGATTAGTGGCAGTGGCACTCCCACGTGTGCGCGACTTTAGAGGAATTAACGATAAAGGATTCGATGGAAGAGGAAATTACAGCTTCGGCGTGAGCGAGCAGATTATATTCCCTGAAATCGATATCGATAAAGTGAATAAAATCAACGGGATGGATATCACATTTGTCACAACGGCAAATACAGATGCAGAAGCAATGGCATTACTTAAAGAGTTTGGCCTTCCATTCAAAAATCAAAAAAAGGAATAAAGCATGGCAAAAGAGTCAATAAAAGCGCGTGAGCGTAAAAGACAAAAAATGGTTGAAAAATATGCAGCCAAACGTGCAGCACTGAAAGCAGCCGGTGATTATGAAGGCTTACAACGTATCCCCAAAAATGCTTCACCCGTGCGTTTGCATAATAGATGTCAGCTTACAGGACGCCCAAAAGGATATATGAGACAGTTTGGTATTTCACGTATTAACTTTAGAGAAATGGCTCTAAAAGGACTGATACCGGGTGTTAAAAAAGCTAGTTGGTAACTTTAAATCGTGTATTAAGAATGAATACGGATCCTATTGCAGATTATTTGACACGCATAAGAAATGGTGTCATGGCAAAACATAGAGTAGTAGAAATACCTTCTTCAAACTTGAAAAAGGAAATGACAAGAATCCTGTTTGAAAAAGGCTATATCTTAAACTACAAATTTGAAGATAACGAGGTGCAAGGAGTTATTAAAATAGCTCTGAAATATCATCCCGTAACGAAAGTTCCGGCAATACGAACTTTAGAACGTGTTTCTAAGCCCGGATTAAGAAAATACGTGAATGCAAGAGAACTGCCACGTGTGCTTAACGGCCTCGGCATAGCTATCATATCAACCTCAGATGGCCTTATGACCGACAAAGAAGCCAAACGTATGAATGTGGGTGGCGAAGTGTTGTGTTATATCAGTTAAAAAAGGAGATTAAGCAATGTCAAGAATAGGAAAACTCCCCATTACAGTGCCGGCCGGCGTTGAAGTTTCAATAGCCGATGGCAATATTGTTACTGTGAAAGGTAAACTGGGAGAATTACAACAACAATTTGATGATTCAGTAACAATAAAACAAGAAGGCTCGGAGATAACACTCGAAAGAATATCTGAAGCCATCCCCCATAAAGCAAAACACGGATTGTACCGATCACTACTTAATAATATGGTGGTTGGTGTAAGTGAAGGATTTACCGTGGTGCAAGAGTTAGTGGGTGTGGGATACAAAGCCGAAGCAAAAGGTCAATTGTTAGAACTTGCACTCGGTTTTTCACATAGTATATTTTTCGAACTGCCCGAAGAAATTAAAGTTGAAACAGTTACCGAAAGAGGAAAAAATCCTTTGATTAAAATGACGTCCATCGATAAACAATTGTTAGGACAAGTAGCTGCTAAAATTCGGTCACTGCGTAAACCCGAACCCTATAAAGGTAAGGGAGTTAAATTCCAAGGTGAAGTATTACGTACAAAAGCCGGAAAAACTGCTGCTAAAGGTAGCTAATCATTAAATAATAAGTTTGATTATTAGGCGCAAAATAAATAGAAATGGCCAAAAAGAATAAAAAAGTACAAAGAAGACTCAGTATCAAAAAAAGAATCCGAAAAATTGTTAACGGAACTGCCGAAAGGCCCAGACTGACTGTCTTTAGAAGTAATAAGCAAATCTATGCTCAATTGATTGATGATACAACCGGTACCACATTGGTTTCCGCCTCATCAATGGATAAAAGCCTGGCTGATAAAAGTGGTACTAAAATAGAACAGGCCAAATTGGTTGGCCAACTAGTCGCCGAAAAAGCCTTGGCTGCCGGAATTGAAACAGTCGTATTCGACAGAAATGGTTATTTGTATCACGGTAGAGTTAAGTCACTTGCTGATGCTACACGTGAAGGTGGATTAAAATTTTAGAGAATTATGTCAGAAGTAAACGTAAAAAGAGTAAAATCCAGCGAAATCGAGTTTAAAGATCGATTGGTAAGCATCAAGCGTGTTACAAAAGTTACAAAAGGTGGACGTACCTTTAGTTTCTCCGCTATCGTGGTTGTTGGTAACGAAAACGGTGTGGTGGGTTATGGACTTGGAAAAGCAAAAGAAGTAACATCCGCTATATCAAAAGGAATTGATGATGCAAAGAAAAATCTCATTAAAGTACCCGTACTTAAAGGTACTATCCCTCACGAGCAGTATGGTAAATACAGCGGTGCTGTAGTGTTTTTAAAACCTGCAAGTGAAGGTACAGGAGTTATTGCAGGAGGTTCCATGCGTGCCGTATTGGAAAGTGTTGGAATTAAAGACGTGCTTGCAAAATCAAAAGGCTCCTCGAACCCACACTCGGTTGTGAAAGCAACCTTTGACGCCTTAACAAAATTACGTGATGCGTATACCGTTGCAGAAGTCAGAGGTGTAGATTTAGATACGGTTTTTAACGGATAAAGCTTGAAAGAGAATGAAGAAAGTAAAAATAACACAGATAAAAAGTGGTATTGGCAGACCAAAACGCCAAAAAGCCACATTAGAAGCTTTAGGGTTTAAAAGACTAAATCAAACACTTGAAGTGGAATTATCTCCCGCAGTGGAAGGAATGATTCAGTCAGTAAAACATTTGCTTCGCGTTGAAGAGTTATAGAAAGTTTTATAAATCAGGAAATTATAATAACAATGGATTTAACGAATCTAAAACCGGCTAAAGGCTCAGTAAAAACGAGAAAACGTATTGGACGTGGAGAAGGATCCGGACGTGGCGGAACTTCCACACGCGGACATAAAGGCGCAGGCCAACGCTCAGGTACATCCAAGAAAAGAGGTTTTGAAGGAGGTCAAATGCCTTTGGCAAGAAGATTGCCTAAATTCGGCTTTAAAAATATTAATAGAAAAGAATATAAAGCAGTAAACCTGTCAACCTTGCAACGACTGGTTGATGAGCATAATGTCGATACATTAAATCAGGAAATGCTTTATAATTATGGGGTAGTTGGCAAAAATGACCTATACAAAGTATTGGCAAAAGGTGAACTGAAAGCAAAGCTTGAAGTACATGCCCATGGTTTTTCTGCTTCGGCTATTAAAGCAATTGAAGCAGCAGGTGGTAATGCTGTAAAACTATAACCGGATGAAAAAATTATTTGAAACTTTACGTAATATCAATAAAATTCAGGAATTAAGGCAACGAATCCTGTATACGATTGCCATTGTCCTGATATATAGACTTGGATCATACGTAGTATTACCCGGTGTAGACCCGAATAGCTTGGCTAATCTACACCAACAAGCAAGCGGCGGATTGCTCGGATTGTTAGACATGTTCTCCGGCGGTGCATTCTCGAATGCCTCCATCTTTGCCCTGGGAATTATGCCATATATCTCCGCGTCAATTGTTATTCAGCTGCTTGGAATGGCAATACCGTATTTCCAGCGTCTGCAAAGAGAAGGTGAAAGCGGCCGACGCAAGATTAACCAAATAACACGCTACTTAACTGTAGCTATCGTTGCTTTACAAGCACCGGCTTATTTGGGAAATATTATAGGACAGTTGCCGAATGAAGGAATTACACCCTTTGACCCGTCAATATCTTCACCATCGGTATTCTTCTGGGTATCAAATACAATTATCCTTATTGCAGGTACCCTCTTCGTGATGTGGCTTGGTGAACGAATTACAGATAAAGGAATCGGAAACGGTATTTCACTCATCATTATGATTGGAATTATTGCCCGTCTGCCATTTGCCTTATTTGCCGAGTTCTTCTCACGTATGGAGCAGCAAGGTGGTGGATTGGTATTCTTCCTTATCGAAATTGCAGCACTGGTGATGATTATATTATTGACAATTCTGCTTGTACAAGGAACAAGAAGAGTGCCGGTACAATATGCAAAACGGATTGTCGGTAATAAACAATACGGTGGAGTACGTCAGTATATTCCGTTGAAAGTGAACGCAGCCGGTGTAATGCCGATCATTTTTGCGCAAGCAATAATGTTCTTGCCTGCAACAATTGTAGGATATGCCTCTTCCGAGTCACTCTCGGGATTTGCAGCTGCCTTCAATAATATCAATGGATTTTGGTATAATCTGGTATTCTTTATATTGATTGTGTTGTTTACATACTTCTACACCGCAATCACTATTAATCCAAGCCAGATGGCTGATGACATGAAAAAGAATGGCGGTTTTATCCCCGGTGTAAAGCCCGGAAAGAGAACAGCCGAATATCTTGATACGATATTATCTCGTATAACATTGCCTGGATCAATATTTTTAGGTATAGTTGCAATATTACCCGCTATTGTGAGCCGACTTGGTGTAAGCAATGCGTTTGCACACTTCTACGGAGGTACCTCATTATTGATTTTGGTGGGTGTGGTATTGGATACATTGCAGCAAATTGAAAGTTATTTGCTCATGCGTCATTACGACGGACTTACAAAGTCAGGCAGAATCAAAGGACGTGGTTCGGCCATGAATATGGGTTAATGTTTGATTTGGCTTCTGAATGATTTACCGTAAAACTGAGGAAGAAATCGAACTTCAACGAGAAAGTTCTTTGCTTGTTGGCAAAACATTGGCCGAGGTGGCAAGGCATATCAAGCCGGGTATTACCACCTTGGAGCTGGATGAGATAGCTGAGACTTTTATCAGAGATCATAATGCCGTGCCCGGATTTAAAGGATACGGCGGATTTCCGGGAAGTCTTTGCATATCGCTAAACGATGAAGTCGTGCATGGCATTCCGGCTAACAATGTTTTAAAAGATGGAGATGTGGTTTCCGTCGACTGCGGTGTGTTGAAGAATGGCTTTTATGGCGATTCGGCATACACCTTTACAGTTGGCGAAGTTTCGCAAGAAGTAAAGCTGCTGCTTGAACGTACCAAACAATCGCTTTATGTTGGAATAGAAAATGCGGTAGAAGGTAAACGGGTAGGAGATATAGGAAATGCAATTCAAAGCTTTATCGAGCCATTTGGATACGGAATTGTTCGCGAACTTGTTGGACACGGTGTTGGACGACAATTGCACGAAAAACCGGAAGTGCCAAATTACGGACGTAAAGGAACCGGGCCGAAATTAGCAATCGGCATGGTTATTGCAATAGAACCTATGGTAAACCTTGGTATGCGTCATGTTTCGCAGGATGACGACGGATGGACCATTAGAACGGTAGATAAGCTCCCGTCAGCTCATTTTGAGCATACGGTAGCTGTGGGAAAAAATAAAGCAGATATATTATCAAGCTTCGAATTAATTGAAGCAGTATTAAAGAAAAGGAATGGATAGTTTATGGCAAAACAATTGTCGATAGAACAAGACGGAACAGTAATTGAATCATTGGGAAATGCAATGTTTAGAGTGGAATTGGAAAACGGGCATACATTAATTGCCCATATTTCGGGTAAAATGCGTATGCACTATATTAAAATACTGCCCGGAGACCGAGTGAAGCTCGAACTTTCTCCTTATGATTTAACCAAAGGCCGTATAACATTCAGATATAAATCGTAGAAAGATCAAAATAATAAACTACAGTAAACACTGTAAACGAAAAGAAAAGTCATGAAAGTTAGAGCATCAGTTAAGAAAAGATCAGCCGACTGCAAAATTGTACGTCGTAAAGGCAGATTATACGTTATAAATAAGAAAAATCCGAAATTTAAACAAAGACAAGGATAGGCTTCATAAATTATTAATAATTACACTATGGCTAGAATTGCTGGGGTTGATATCCCTAATAATAAAAGAGGTGAAATTTCCCTTACTTATATCTTCGGTATAGGCCGGAGCTCTGCTCAGAATATATTGGCTCAAGCCGGTGTTGACAAAGACAAAAAAGTTCAAGACTGGACAGACGACGAGCAAAATAATATTCGTACGGTAATTGCCGATCAGTTTAAGGTTGAAGGGGAGTTGCGTAGTGAGGTACAGATGAATATCAAGCGATTAATGGATATTGGTTGCTATCGTGGTGTTCGTCATCGTGTCGGACTGCCACTCAGAGGACAAAGCACCAAAAACAACGCTCGAACAAGAAAAGGTCGTAAAAAGACTGTTGCAAATAAAAAGAAGGCAACTAAATAAGCTAGTTGTCGGATCATATAAATTGAGTAATAATTTACATCTATTATGGCAAAAAGTACCAGAACAGTTAAGAAACGTGTTGTTAAGGTTGACGCCTACGGTAAAGCATTTATCAAGGCATCCTTTAACAATATCATTATTTCTTTAACGAACAGCAGCGGGCAGGTGATTTCCTGGGCCTCAGCTGGAAAAATGGGTTTCAGAGGCTCAAAGAAAAACACCCCCTACGCCGCACAAATGGCAGCTGAAGAGTGTTCGAAAACAGCTTATGACCTGGGATTGAGAAAAGTGAAGGTTTATGTAAAAGGACCCGGAGCAGGTCGTGAATCTGCTATTCGTTCAATCCATTCTTCGGGGATCGAAGTGACGGAAATTAATGACGTGACACCATTGCCACATAATGGTTGCCGCCCCCCAAAACGTAGAAGAGTGTAATAGAAACGATTGATTAATTTAAAAGATTACGAAAATGGCTAGATATATAGGTCCTAAATCAAAAATAGCACGAAAATTTGGTGAACCCATCTACGGTCCCGACCGTTACTTTGAAAAGAAAAACTACCCCCCGGGACAGCATGGAAGTTCTAGAAGAAGAAAAAAATTATCAGAGTATGGCTTACAGCTTCAAGAAAAGCAAAAAGCCAAATATACATACGGTATTTTGGAACGTCAGTTCCGAATCCTGTTTGATAAAGCAGTGAAGCAAAAAGGGATTACAGGTGAAAACTTGTTACAACTTATTGAATCACGCTTGGATAATACCGTGTATCGTCTTGGAATTGCTCCCACACGAAATGCTGCACGTCAGCTTGTAAGCCATAGACACATTAGTGTAAATGGAAATGTGGTGAATATTCCTTCCTACCTGCTTAAAGCAGGAGATATCGTCGGTGTACGCGAACGCTCAAAAAGCTTGGAGGTGATTGCTAATTCAATCGAAGGAAGAACAGTACCTTATTCATGGCTTGAATGGGACAGCGAAAAAATGACCGGCAAATTCTTGAATTATCCTGCACGTGAGGATATTCCGGAAACAATTAAAGAACAGTTGATCGTTGAATTGTACTCGAAGTAAAATTTAATGAATCATAACCTGGTAGCATTTCAAAAAAATTCTAAATTTCAATTATGGCAATTTTAGCGTTTCAAAAACCTGATAAGGTATTCATGGTGGAATCGGATAACCAGAAAGGCGTTTTCGAATTTCGCCCATTGGAACCAGGTTTCGGCATGACAATAGGCAATGCGTTACGAAGAATACTGCTTTCCTCACTCGAAGGCTTTGCAATTACTTCAATAAAAATAGAAGGCGTATTACACGAGTTCTCTACCATTGAAGGCGTTGTGGAAGATGTGGCAGATATTGTTCTGAACCTTAAAAAAGTGCGGTTTAAACAGCAAATTGCTTCTGAAGAATCCGAAAAGGTAACCATCATTATCGGTGATCAAGAGCAATTTAAAGCAGGAGATATGAATAAATTCCTGTCCGTATTTCAAGTGCTGAATACCGATCAGATTATTTGTAATATGGAGTCCTCCGTTAAATTAAGTATGGAAATTACAATCAATAAAGGACGTGGATATGTCCCCGCTGATGAAAATAAAGTACTTAATGCTCCGGTCGGTACTATAGCTATTGACTCCATTCATACCCCAATAAAAAACGTCAAATATTATATTGAAGACTTTAGGGTTGAACAAAAAACCGACTACGAGAAACTGATTATTGAATTAGTTACCGACGGATCCATTCATCCAAAAGATGCATTGAAAGAAGCTGCAAAAATTCTCATTATGCACTTTATGCTGTTTTCTGATGAAAAGATTACCGTGGATACAGATGAAAAATCAGTTGCGGAAGAATTCGATGAAAACACCTTGCATGTTAGACAAGTACTTAAAACCAAGCTCGTTGACCTTGACCTGTCAGTTCGCGCACTTAATTGCTTGAAAGCTGCCGACGTGGAAACACTTGGCGACTTAGTTACTTACAATAAAAACGATTTATTGAAATTTAGAAACTTTGGAAAGAAATCCCTTGCCGAATTGGAAGAAATGGTAAAAGGAAAAGGCTTAGAGTTTGGAATGAATATTAGCAAGTACAAATTAGAAAAGGAATAATAGAGTAATGAGACACAATAAAAAATTCAATCATCTCAGTCGAACAAGCAGCCATCGTAAAGCAATGCTTGCTAATATGTCTGCTTCACTGATAAAGCATAAAAGAATTAATACGACGCTGGCAAAAGCGAAAGCATTACGGCCTTATGTTGAGCCTATTATCACTAAATCAAAGAACGATACCACCCATTCACGCCGTGTCGTATTTAGTTTGGTACAAGATAAATATGCCGTAGCAGAGCTTTTTAGAGAAGTTGCTCCAAAAGTTGCAGACCGTCCGGGTGGATATACACGTATCATTAAACTTGGTACACGCCTAGGCGATAATGCTGAAATGGCAATGATCGAATTAGTTGATTTCAACGAAAATCTTCTTAGTGAAAAAGCAACGAAGAAAGCAAAAACCACGCGTCGTGGCGGTGCTAGAAGAGCAGCAGAGAAGACTGAAGAAACAGTAGCCGAAAAAGAAACAGTTGAAGAAGTGAAAGCGGAAGCAACTGAAGAGGTTAATGAAGAAGTAAAGGTGGAACAAACTGCTGAAACAGAAGTTGAACCACAAGCCGGCGAAGAACCTAAAGAAACAGAATAATACGAAACAGTAAATCCTATTTTTTGAAAAAATAAGCATAAAGGATACCCCTGATAAAGGTCGTATCCTTTTTTTGTTATCATTAAATCGTATCTTTGTACAAACATTTTTAATTGAAAACAATGAGTCATATTGTAAACATTCATGCCCGTCAAATTTTAGATTCAAGGGGCAATCCGACAGTTGAAGTAGATGTAATAACCGAAAACGGTGTGTTGGGACGCGCTGCTGTTCCTTCAGGCGCTTCAACCGGAGCTCACGAAGCAGTAGAATTACGCGATGGCGATAAAAGTCAATACCTTGGTAAAAGCGTGATGCAAGCCGTTCATAATGTAAATGATATTATTGCAGATGAAATGCACGGTTATTTTATTACCGATCAGGCCGAAATTGATGCGCGCCTTATTGAACTGGATGGCACACCAAATAAAGCAAAACTTGGTGCCAATGCTATTCTTGGCGTATCGCTTGCAGTAGCACATGCAGCTGCCGTAGAAACGAATCAACCCTTATTCCGTTATATCGGTGGGGTAGGAGCAAACACATTGCCAATCCCCATGATGAATATCATCAACGGAGGTTCACATGCCGATAACAGCATCGATTTCCAGGAATTTATGATTATGCCCGTTGGAGCAGAATCATTTACACAAGCTATCCGCATGGGAGCAGAAGTATTCCATAACTTAAGCTTGGTGCTGAAAAAAGCCGGTTATTCCACAAATGTGGGAGACGAAGGTGGTTTTGCGCCAAACTTGAAATCAAACGAAGAAGCTGTACAAGTTATACTGCAAGCAATCGAAAAGGCAGGCTATAAGCCCGGAATTGATATCTTCCTTTCCTTAGACCCTGCGTCTACCGAATATTATTTGCCTGAAGAAAATGTATACCATCTTCATAAATCAAGCGGAGAAAAATTAACACCTTCAGAAATGGTAGATTATTGGAATGACTGGGTTAAAAAATATCCCATTATATCTATCGAAGACGGTATGGCAGAAGATGATTGGGCAGGATGGAAGCTGATGACTGAAACAATGGGCGATAAAGTTCAATTGGTTGGAGATGACCTCTTCGTTACCAATACAATACGTTTAGCCGAAGGTATTCAGAAGCAAGTTGCTAACTCCATTTTGGTAAAAGTCAATCAAATTGGTACTTTAACCGAAACAATTGAAGCGGTTCAATTGGCATACAAACACCATTATACTGCCGTGATGAGCCACAGATCGGGAGAAACCGAAGATACTACAATCGCTGACCTTGCTGTTGCTTTAAATACCGGTCTTATAAAAACAGGATCGGCAAGCCGTACCGATAGAATTGCAAAATACAATCAGTTGCTGCGAATTGAAGAAGTGCTGGGATCCGGCGCCAAATATCTGGGCAAGGATTTCAGATATGCAAAATAGCTTGCGTGAAAATTTGATGAAAAATCCGGCTGAACAAGCCGGATTTTTTTGCTGTGCACGTTATTATGTATAAATACTTCTAATACCAAAAGGATTTACATTTTAGCCCAATAATTCGATGCGAAAAGATATTCATAGCAACATATTGATTTTGTGCTTTCCCTTGTGTTCTCTTGCGCCAGTTTAGAGATGAACTCCTGGATTTCTTCTATTGTTTTAAACAACTTGTTGGTGAAGTCACGTTTGAACTTTTGCCACATTTTTTCTGCCGGATTTAATTCCGGGCTATCCGGCGGCAAAAATATCAGAAGAATATTTTCAGGTATGATAAGCTTCTTGGCCTTATGGAAGGCACCATTGTCCAAGATCATCACCTTGAGTTCATCGGGTCGGTATTCACTGAACTCGTCTAAAAATATCTGAAAGCAACCGGCATCGCAGGCAGGCAGGTTAAGCATGAAGCTTTCCCCGTCTATTGGAGAAAAAGCACCGAAAAGATAAGTGCTTTTAAATACCTGCTGAAAGGAGCAGACAGGCTTTACGCCTCTAGCCGTGAGTTTTCTGCCATTCTTAGTAAACAAGCCGAACCGGCTTTCGTCCTGACAATATAGATTGATGGTCTTAAACTTGTCTTTTATCGGCTCGACAGCTTGTCGGCAGATATGACCAAAGTTTTTTTAAAAGTCTCCGTCTGCTCCCCGTCCTTTTTTACATGGGATTTTCTGGCCACCTTGACTTTTGCTCCAAAGTTTTTGATGCAATATTTCAATATGGTGTTGTACTTGACTTCCTTGCCGAACTCTTTCTTTACCCATTCCCTTAATTCTACAAATCCGTTCAGGTCATTATCGGGATCATGCAGAAGTGCCGATAGCCGCCGGTGTTCATCTTCAGTGAAAACGGAAGGCTTGCAACCTTTCCTGTTGTGTTCCAATAGTTTTTCAAGCCCTCCTTTCTTATAAGTTGTTCGCCAATTTTGAATGGATTGACTGCTTGCGCCTATCCGATTCATTAGTTCTCGCTTGGAAATTCCTTTCTCACCCTCCTTTTTCATCTCTATCAACATCTTGATGCGGGGCATCATCATGGGTGAAGCGGTTTTAAGCTGTTTTCGCAGCACAGCCAATTCTTCTTTAACTGGTATTATTAATGCAGAAGCCATATGAAATATATTTGAGACCAAAGATAAAACAAAAATATTAATGATGCAAATTTGGTCTATATATTATTTCACTTTGGTATAAATTTAAAAATATTTATACATTTGTATCATTAAATCAAAAAAACAAAAAAATGTAATTTTATTTGGAATTGTGGCATTAAGTGTACTCTTTGCTTCTTGCAAAAAAGAAGAGAACTATAGTTGCGATCCTGAGGTAAATGAATGGGTCAAAACATATAAAAATAAGTTCGCTGAAGTTACACGCGAGCAATTAGTCACATTACCTGTTAACTATCAGAGTGCTATTTTTCAATTATTAACATCATAAACGATTATTGCGCTTCACCACCTAACGTTTACAAATCAGCATTTGACTATGGATTGTTAGGCCAATCTAAATGCAAAGGGGTATGTCCTGAAATAGCAGATTAAGAATTAACTTTAACCACCATTTTTTTTTACTAATAAAAAAGCAAATATTTATCTATGAAATATATTGCCTACTCAATAGTGTTAATCGGTGTTTTCTTATATGGCGACTTTAACCTAGTTCTTAGAGCATGTCTGGTTTTCGGATTTCTTAGTTACTTTCCTTTAAATCATTTTAAGAAAAATGATAAAAATTATTTGTATCTTCTTTTGTTATTGGTTCCTTCTATTGCGTTATTTATTTCAAGTTTTCGATTCAAACTGGGGCTTACCATCAAACCTGTATTATTGTGGACAGCTGTTGTTATTTTAGGCGCTTTGTTGAGGTATTTATATGACTTATTAAAGATCAAGCCGGTTTATAAAAAAGCGCTGCTGGGTAGTTTTGTTATGTTGTTGATCATTCCATTATATAGAAAATTGGGTGAAGGAACTTATGCTGTATTGGCTTTACTTACATATATAACTGCAGGCTTCCTTACTTTTAAAGCACAAAGCAAAAATTTTTACATTTCTTTAGCATTACTTTTTGGCCCTTACCTTCTAATACATTTATTAGATGCGATTTTGAATGAATCAATGCAAGGGTTTTTACTCATTTTACCAATATTTGTGTTGTCGTTACTTTTTGTAATATTTCTTTTCTTTACAAACAAGATGATTATTACAACTACAAAAAGGATGGTGCTGCTTTTTATTGCTATTATATTGCTCCCGTTGATATGGATATCACAAGAAAATTACTCGAATTGGTTACATTCTAAAAATAGTCGGGGAATGCTGAAGAATCATATTCAGTTTACTACATCAACTGATAATCAACTGGTAGAATCTTCTTCAAACAAAATAAGTGTTTTCCTTTTTACATCAGCGTATTGTGTGAATTGCAGAAAGGAATATCCTTATTTTTCTAACTTGGCTAAAAAGTATTCTGCCAATGTTGAAATCGGTTTCTATGGAACCTTTCTGTGCCTTAAAGAGAGAGATACTCTTTATTACAATAAATTAATAAAGCAAGAATTTGAATTTACATGGGCTATGGCCCATGATAGTAGAAAAGTTTATGATAATCTAGGGGGAGATGGTGTGCCTGTCCTACTAATACTTGATAATGAAGATAATGTCTTATACAATGGCTATTGCCATCTAAGACCATGGATTTTTATTAATTCTCCTGAATTCATTATTAAGCGAGCAATTAAGAATAAATGATGCTCTACCGGTAGTTTATCATTGTTGTCCGATAAAAAACGCAGATTTTACCGATTGGAAAAAAAGTATTGCTCAATTATCCTTGATATTTAACCACCGGAATGAAGTGGCAAAATAGTTTAGACTATTTTACACAGGCAATTTGTAATCTTCTACTTTTTCAGAAACTTCCCAACCATCACCCCTTCTTCCGAAATCAGCTTCACAAAATATGCTCCGGAAGATAATCTCGAAATATCCACTGCCGTTTGCTGTTCAGTGACTGCTTGATGGATGAGCTGCTGCCCGTTTAGATTAAATATGGTCAGATAAGTATTGTTTTGCGGGCTTGGGTATTCAATAGTAATTGTGTTGGCAGCAGGATTAGGAAAGAAAGCAAGTGAAGATTGGATATTTAATTCGCCGACAGATAAAATACAGGCGTCTTCTACTTCTTCTTGACTGTTGCAGTCTGTTGCATTATCGTGGATTTTTATAGTCCCATTTGGTGCTGCAAGGTAATCGCAAATGCTTCGGGCTACACAGTCTGATAAAGAAGAATTCTCATATATCTGTAATGCGGTGATTGTGCCTGCATTGATATTCTCCAACCCCTTCAGGCTGGTCAGGGCATTGTTTAACCTAATATAAATATTTCCATCGATTGAAGTCAAATTACTCAGCCCCGTCAGGCTGGTCAAAGCGCTGTTATCAGAAATAGCAAGAAATTCACCGACGGAAGTAAGGGCTTCCAGCCCCGTCAGACTGGTAAGCACATTATTATGTGTAACCGTAAACCAACCTCCGATGGAAGTTAGATTATCCAGTCCCGTCAGGCTGGTCAGTTGATAGTTGCTACCAATATCGAAATTACCCCCAACGGAGGTCAGATTTTCCAGCCCCGTCAGGCTGGTCAGAGCAGAGTTCTGCAAAATAAGAAAATAATCCCCGATGGAAGTCAGATTATTTAGTCCGGTTAAGCTGGTCAGCGCATCATTCTTGCTAATAGAAAGACGATTCCCGATGGAAGTTAGATTCTCTAATCCCGTCAGGCTTTGCAGATGATGTTCTTGGTAAATAACAAGACTACCCCCAATGGAAGTTAAATTATCCAACCCTGTCAGGTTGGTCAGGGCAGAGTAACTACCTATATCTAAATTACCCCCGATGGAATTCAGATTCTCTAATCCTGTCAGGCTGGTCAGCGCATCATTACCCCACATTTTTAAATCACCACCTATGGAAGTGAGATTTTCTAATCCCGTCAGGCTGGGCAGATTGTAGTTCAATTCAATAATAAGACTACCCCCGATGGAAGCAAGATTCTCTAATCCCGTCAGGCTGGTCAGATAATAGTTGCCGCCAATATCTAAATTACCCCCGATGGAAGTTAAATTATCCAAGCCTGTCAACTTGGTCAGGGGGAGGTTGTGATGATAATAAAGACCACCCCCGATGGAAGTAAGATTCTCCAATCCCGTTAAACTGGTCAGGGCATAGTTCACGTTAAAATAAAGGTCACCCCCTATGGAAGTCAGATTATCTAATCCCGTCAGGCTGGTCAGAGCCTCATTGTATTTAATCTCAAGATACCCTCTGATGGTAGTCAATACACTCAATCCATTCAGGTTTGTAATATCATACCCCCCTTTTATTGTTACATCCCCCTCAATCTCCGTACAATCCGGGTAATTGGCTTGGAAATTATCAATCTGTGCTTGGCTGTTGAATTCAATGCCTTCCGGTAAGCAGCTTGAACAAGGCTGGGAGGTCTGTGCCATTGCACCGCTTCCAAATAGAAGTGCAATCAAAATGATATAAATGTTTTTCATTGGTTTTGGTATTTTTGTATGACTACATAATGATTTTGAATAAGCTGTTATAATATCTTTAAGAAATTACTTCCTGTATGCTTCAGAATATTTGCTGTAAAAAGAACTTATTTAATGTTTTGATTATCAATTAGACGAATCCCTTTTGGGACTCCAAATTTAAGGAATTTATCTAAGAATGTCAAGAATTTTTTAGTTCCTCTGTTTTTCGAACATGATTTCTTTAAATTTTGGGTTATACTACCTAGCAGGAGGCTGAAAAATACAAATACATTAGCTGGCTCCATCCTGATATGCATCTGCTATTTCCGGTTTTATTCCATGCACTGAAAGAATCGAGGCTGGTGATGATTAATAAATTCATTTTTTCTTCAAAAATAAAGAATTGATAATCAGTCAATTGTAAAATAGTTTAAAAATAATTCAATTTTTTTCAACAAAATGCTTGTCCATTTAAAAATAAGTATTACTTTTGCACTCCCAATTCACGATGAA
>CAZDWA010000011.1:39383-46551 GCA_964509065.1 uncultured Lentimicrobiaceae bacterium | reverse complement strand
TTTTATTGTAAAGCATCGCTTTTTGGATGTCTACGGCTTTCGCATAGGGGATTTTGCATATATCACGGATACAAATCATATTCCGGAGAAGGCGATGCAAGTTTTGCAAGGAACACGCATTTTAATTTTGGATGCTTTGCGCAAAGAGCAGCATATTTCACATTTCACGCTGTCAGAAGCTCTGAACATTGCAGATACACTCAATGTAGAGCAAGCTTATTTCACGCATATCAGCCATTTGATGGGATTTCACGAAGAGGTGCAGGGAAGCTTAAACGAGAAGCGAATGCTTGCGTGGGACGGGCTGGAAATCAACATATAAACTACTATAAGAGGAATGCCCTTGAGAAGTAAGTGAATTACTGTCCCAAGGGCATTAAGTTCGAACTTATAAAACAACCAACCAATTAGGACTGCAAATATAATACTATTCTCATTGCATGTCAAGTTATTTTTAAATAAATCCTTAAAAAAGATTAATTTTTTAATTTTATTGCAAATCATCCATGCTAAATTCAATCGCCCGATTGATAAAAGCATTCATAGGATACATTATTTCAAATATATCTCCCACAAAATCAACCATTTCCAATTTATTAAGCTTTTCGGGATCAAATTCTTTTGCAACTATAAATTCTTTGTGTTTTAAAAAGTCAATCCCTACAAAATCACTCGGAAATCCTTTTGGAGGGCGCTTTAATTTATTTTCATCGCGAAGTGTACCAAAAGTTTGTTGAAAATCCTTGTTCGACACGATTTTTTTCCATTCTTCCAGGTTAAAATAAATTTCATTTCGCACTGCTTTCAGCCAAATGGGCTCGGGTGTGTGCAAGCCTCCACCAACAAAACTATTGTCCGGCTCCAGATGTAAATAATATGCCGAAAAAGGGCTCTTTTTTCCGGCTCGCATAATCACGGCTGACATTGTAGATTTATATGGCTGCTTATTTTTTGAAAAACGCAAATCACGGTGTTGCCTAAAAATACAATCTTTTGGATTGGGATTGCCGATGCTTGGATCGAATTTATTAATCTTAGATATCAAAGCTTCCACCATGCTCATCAAATCGTTTCGGGCTGCCTCATAGTGTGCGCGATTTGCTTCAAACCATTCTTTAGTGTTATTGACAGCCAATTCACGTAAAAAAGGGATAATATTTTGTTCCATAATTACAATTTGGTGCAAAATTAAGTTTTCTTCGTACTTTTAACCCTTAAAAAACAATAATCTGATGCAGAAATTACGAGTTTTATGGCTATGTTTCCTGCTTATCCCCCTCAGTTCCATGGGTTTCGAAGGCATTGGCACTATTGGAGGAAGAGCTGCCGGAATGGGGAAAGCCTCCGTAGCTTTAAGCGATTTTTGGGCTATTCAGAATAATCCTGCAGGAATTGCTTTGGAAAAAGGGCTTTCTGTTGGCATCGCCTATCAAAATCGCTTCATGATGAATGAGCTAAGCCTTAAAAGTGCAGCGGCAAGCTATTCATTAAACTTCGGAGTGCTGGGTATAAGTGTAAATCAATTTGGTTACAGTCAATACAACGAAAATAAAATTGGAATAACCTATGCACGTGCCTTTGGTGAAAGGTACCGTATGGGACTTCAACTCGATTATTTAACAAATCATTATGCAGATGCATATGAAAGTTTTCATAATGTAACGTTTGAAATAGGTGCTCAAGCCGATATTACCGAGCAATTAACCGCTGCAGCATATATTTTCAATCCGCCGAGGGTTACACGCTCCGACTTTACAAACGAACGGATACCTATTATCATGCGCTTTGGATTAGCCTATGCATTTACCCCCGAACTTTTAACTGCTTTAGAGTTTTCAAAAGGATTGGATTTTGAACCTGATTTTCGAGCCGGTTTAGAGTATATATTAAATGACTATTTCGTTGTTCGTTCAGGAATCGGAGTGAATCCCGGTATTTTTACCTTCGGAGCGGGCTATCATAGCAGTGGATTTCAATTTGATTTAGCCGGTGAACTGCATCCTGTTTTAGGAGCAAGTCTACAAGCAGGACTGATTTATACTTTCAGCCTAAAAGAAAAGTAAAATGTTGGCAAAACCACTTCATATATTCCTGTTTTCACTTTTGATGCTGCCATTTTGCCTTCATTCGCAACATGCGGATAGCACAGACAGCAGACTAAATGAAGCACTCATTTCACAGCTTGAAAGCATAGTGGAAGAAATGGAGTTTGAAGTGGATTTCACGGAATTAGTTGAATCATATATTTATTTCTCCGAGCATAAGATTAATATCAATGAAGCTGAGTTGGACGAATTAATCAATTTATACCTTATCACACCTTTTCATCTGGAAAGCATTCACAAGCATCGAAAAGAATTCGGAGATATTTTAAGCGTATACGAACTGCCGCTTATTGAAGGCTTTGACGCTCAGACTATTGCAATAATAACCCCCTTATTACGCTTTGATATCCCGGACCAGACTCAAAAGTTAAAATTAAAGCAAGTGGCAAAATATGCTCGTCATCAGTTGCTCCTGCGTTTTGAAGACGTATTGGAGCAGCGGGAAGGCTATGCTCCTATAGAAGATTCGCTCAGGTGGCAAAAGCCCAACTCACGCTATTTGGGAAATTCACACAAATATTATGCGCGCTATGCATTTAATTATCGAAATAAAATCAAGGCGGGCATTACAATGGAAAAAGACCCTGGCGAGCTGTTTCTGACAAATCATTTGGATGATTCGATTAAAAGTTTATTGGGCTCCTATGCACGGCCCGGCTTTGACTTTTATTCGGCACATCTGTTCGTAAAAGACATGGGGATAGTAAAAGCAGCAGTTATTGGCGACTACCATCTTGCATTTGGACAAGGGCTTACCATGTGGTCAGGGCTTTCCTTTGGCAAGTCCACCGATCCGCTGTCGGTAATGCGCTATGGACAAGGCATTAAAGCCAACACTTCCGTGAATGAATTTTTATTTTTAAGAGGTGCTGCTGCCAGCTTCGGTTGGAAAAGATTTGGATTTACAGCTTTTTTCTCTTCCAAAATGATTGATGCAAGCATTCCGGCTGACGACAGCTTGTCTCAAGAAGATTATATCATTGCCAGTATAGACGAAAGTGGATTTCACCGCACTCCAAATGAACTCTTGAAGAAAGGAAATATTAGCCAACAACTAATAGGCGGTCGCATCACATACCGCACAAATAAGCTTGAGTTAGGTTATACACTTCATGAAACCAAGCTGGGAGCAACTTTAATGCCAAGGCAGCAGCTTTACAATCAGTTTCGATTCCAAGGCGACCAATTGGTAAATCAAGGAATTGATTATAGATGGGTATTATCGCGTATCATCTTTTTTGGTGAACTCAGTCGAAGTGACAATGGAGGTTTGGCAGCTTTGACAGGGATTATGGCACAACCAACCGGCTTTGTGACTATAAGCATGGCTGCCCGTAACTATCAAAAAGAATATCAAAATTTGTTTAGAAGCGGCTTTTCGGAAGGTAGCTTGGCAAACAACGAAAAAGGCATTTATATAGGTGTTACCGCAGCATTGGCGGCAGGCTGGAAACTGACGGCTTTTGCAGATTATTTTGTTTTTCCTTGGCTACGCTTTGCAACCGATGCACCAAGTTACGGATATGATTATTTTGCACAGCTGGACCACCGCATCAATAGAAATGCAGATGTATATCTACGTTTTCGATCCAAGACGAAGCTGACAAATGATAAAAACCCTTGGAACAGCATCGATTTTTTAATCCCTTACACTAAAAATTCATATCGTTTTCATTTAAACTACCGCTTAGGTCCTTCATGGATATTGAAAAATCGAATCGAGGCAATCAGTTACCAAAAGGCAGAGCAAAATCCGTCAATGGGATATATCATCTATCAAGATGTGTTATACCGTCCGCATGCCGGCTTTTATGAACTCAGCTTCCGCTATTCCTTGTTCCAAAGCGAAGATTATGACAGCCGCTTATATACCTATGAAAATGATGTGCTTTATTCCTTTTCTATCCCTGCCTTTTACGGAAAAGGAAGCCGTGCATATCTGATGTTAAAACTGAAGGCTCATCCTAAGCTTGATTTTTGGGCACGCATAGGGCGCACTTGGTATGCCGATCGATACAGCATTGGAAGCGGACTGGAAACCATTGAAGGTCAAAGCCGTACTGATGTTAAGTTACAGCTTCGCTGGAAGTTCTAGTTGAATAAATAATATAGTCTATCGTTGGATTATAAAACCCCAATCGTGCTCTTCCACAAGCTTTAACTCACTTTGTACGGATAGTTTATAAGATCTTTTAATGAGTTTTCTTGCCGAGAATATACCGTAACCGTTTTCGATATTCGTGTATTCGGGAATTTCTTGAACAATGCTGTTACTAGGCGCATTTACATCTATATAGGTACTCAGCTCATCTCCTCCACAGGAAATATATAAATCAAGCTCACGAGCAAAGCGTTTTACATTCAGTGCATGATTAAGTTCATTACCTAAACGCGTATAAAATGTCTCACCTAAATAGGTTATCTCCAACTTATCCGTACCATCAAGGCGATCAGAAAAGCGAGTCCCCAACCTCCACGACATGGTTTGCTTCACTGTATCGGCGCTACCCGGATATACCTCGTCATAATTGAATACCATCATCACCTCATAACGCTTTCCATTTACTGCGGCATTCCATTTAATAGGGGTGGGTACTGTAGCAGCAAAGTTCATCCGATTTGTGGGTAGCGTAATGAAGAAATCTTTAACCGGTTTTGTCTCCGCTTGTATCACTTCATTTCCTTTGTCAATCAACAATGTATAAGTTGCATCCTCGATAATAGGTGCAGTAGTATAATAAAGTAGTTGTTGAGGAAAATAAAACAAGGAATCACCGGGAAGTTTGTTATTTATAGTAATGGTATCCAATATAATATCGTCAAGGGTATTATTCCCAAGTTTGGGGCTGAGGCGCACATCCAGCTTCTTATTATAATTACTTGAATCAGGGTTTTGAGCGATATGCAAAGCATTACCCGGTCCCAAAAAAGCCTTGGTTATTTTTATAAAAGTTGTATCAGTGCCTGTTTCAAGTAAGCCATAAACAATTGTAACATCTTTATAATCGGCATAATTATCTACATCCGTGCTACAGCCACTAAAAATGGAAGATAAAAATAAAGCGAAAACAATATTTCGAATAAACGGTTTAAGCATTTGTTTAAAATTTGCACAAAAGTAAGATTTATCCTTCAAATGTATTCGTAAAACCAATTTAAGATACAAATACAGAAGTTTTCGGTCTCTTCATTAATAGATTCGCTACATTTGCAGGCTATAAAGATTATAATTTTAAACCATCTGATATGTATTTATCGAATGATATCCCCAAAATAACGACACATGTGTTGCAAGAAATGAAAAACAGAGGGGAAAAAATTTCTATGCTGACTGCTTACGACTATTCCATGGCTAAAATATTAGACGAAGCCGGTATTGATGTAATTCTTGTTGGCGACAGTGCTTCCAATGTGATGGCCGGACATAAAACCACCTTGCCTATTACATTGGATGAGATGATTTACCATGCTTCTTCTGTTGTTCGAGCCGTGAATCGAGCCTTAGTGGTAGTTGATTTACCTTTCGGAACTTATCAGGGCAATTCAAAGGAAGCACTTCAATCGGCAATCCGCATCATGAAAGAATCCGGCGCAAATGCTGTGAAGATTGAAGGTGGAGAAGAGATAATTGAATCTGTTGACCGCATCCTTACTGCCGGAATTCCAATTTTAGGTCATCTTGGACTTACACCCCAAAGCATTAATAAGTTTGGAACTTATGTGGTACGGGCAAAAGAAGAAAGAGAAGCCGAAAAGCTACGCCATGATGCCAAATTACTTGAAGAAGCAGGATGTTTCGGTATTGTTTTTGAAAAGATTCCGGCGAAATTAGCGGCTGAAGTAACCAAATCATTACGAATTCCTACAATCGGTATCGGGGCAGGAAGCGAAGTTGACGGACAAGTACTTGTTTTGCATGATATGCTTGGAATAAATATTGATTTCTCTCCACGCTTTTTAAGGCGGTACCTCGATCTGCATAAAGAGATAAAATCTGCAGTAGGCGCTTATATCAATGATGTTAAATCAGTTGATTTTCCAAACGAGAAAGAACAATATTAAACCGTTTTAATGATTGATTCCTTCAGCAGCCGTATTGTTTACGAAGACAATCATCTATTGGTTGTAAACAAATTGGCGAATGAAATTGTGCAAGGCGATAAAACCGGAGACAGCTCTTTGGTTGATTTTGTTAAAGCTTATATCAAAGAAAAATACAATAAACCCGGAAATGTTTTTGCGGGACTGGTACATCGTATCGACCGTCCCGTCGGCGGTTTAGTGCTTTTCACCAAGACCGGCAAAGCTCTTGCCCGCATGAACCGTATTGTTCAGCAACGCGAACTAAAGAAGGAATATCTTGCTATTGTACGAAACAAGCCCATCGAATCGGCGGCAAGACTACAAGATTTTTTGCTTAAAAATCAAAAGCAAAATAAATCCTATGTCATGCCAAACGAAAATAGAGGAGCTAAAAAAGCGATATTAGATTATGAATACATCGCTTCTTCGGATTCATTTCACTTACTGAAAATCAGACTTCATACAGGACGGCATCATCAGATTCGGGTTCAACTTGCTCATATCGGCTCCCCTATCTTGGGCGACCTTAAATATGGCGATAAAAGACCTTTGGCGGATGCATCCATTGCATTGCATGCACATAAAATTCAATTTATACACCCTGTGCAGCAAATTGAACTGACATTGCAGGCAAATCCGCCATTAAAACATCCATGGAGTTATTTTATCGACCATTTTTAACCTGCATAATTCATGAATTAAGCAGGCTAAGAACGAATTTATTAGAAATAACTAAAATGGACCGCATTTTGTACTATATCTATAAAAATACTAACAGTTGCCATGATTTTAGCATAAATTGAAGCGTCCAATTCATTTAAGCTGTTATTTTTGCAATTGTTATACATAGTCTATGATGCAAGGAACCGTAATTCGATCTACAGGAAGTTGGTATGCAGTACACCAGGAAAATGGCAATATAGTTTCCTGTCGATTGCGTGGGCGATTTCGACTTGATGGAATACGTACCACCAATCCGG
>CAZDWA010000011.1:28420-39373 GCA_964509065.1 uncultured Lentimicrobiaceae bacterium | reverse complement strand
TAGCTGTGGGAGATGAAGTAGATTTTTATATGGAACCGGGGCGAACTACCGGCATTATTACCGCAGTACACGACCGACACAATTTCATCATTCGAAAAGCAACAAAACTCTCCAGCTCGGCACATATTATTGCCGCAAATTTAGATCAGGCTGTTTTAATTGCAACCATTAACAGTCCGCGTACGTCTACTGGTTTTATAGACCGTTTTCTCACTACTGCCGAAGCTTATCATATCCCGGCGGTGTTGGTATTTAATAAAATCGATATTTACGAAGAAGAGGATATGGAGCAGCTTCAAGAGTTGGAAGCGGTTTATTCGAAAATTGGATACAAAGTGTTGCGCGTATCGGCTATTAGCAAACACAATGTCATCCAGTTTAAAGATTTACTAAAAGACAAGCGCAGCCTACTTTCCGGTCATTCAGGTGTTGGAAAATCAGCTCTAATTAATGCTGTTGACCCAAATTTAGACCTCAAAACCGGTTCGATTAGCAGTGCACATCAAAAAGGAATGCATACTACAACTTTTGCCGAAATGTTTGAACTGGAATTTGGTGGATGGATTATTGACACTCCCGGAATTAAAGAGTTCGGTTTGTTTGATTTTGAAGCTGAAACACTTGCACAACGCTTTCCGGAAATGCGTGCATTAATGGATCGCTGCCGCTTTGCAAACTGTACTCACCGCCATGAGCCGGGATGTGCAGTACTTGAAGCACTTCATGCTGAAGAGATTGAACTCTTCCGCTATCAAAACTATTTACAAATGTTAGAAACTGATTTTTAACCTCAAATTAAACTAAAATGCTTGCCAGACAGCTATTATCCGATGGCGTAATGCCTCTTAAAACAAGCGATACCGGTCGAACAGCCCTCGAATGGATGGAAGATTTACGTCTGATGCACCTCCCTATTGTAAATGAAGAAGTATTTTTAGGACTTATTTCTGAGTTGGACATTTACAGCCTGAACGATTTTGATGAAGCATTGGGAAATCACCTGCTTTCACTTGTTAAACCATACGTACTGGAAGATCAGCATCTTTATGAAGTGCTTAAAGTGATGTATTTAAATCAGTTGACGCTAATTCCCGTAATTGACCAGCACGAACATTATATGGGTGTGATTACCTTATCAAATCTGCTCAAACATTTTGCTGCCTCACTTTCGGTTCAAGAACCGGGAGCCATTATTGTGTTGGAAATGAGCGCCAACGACTTCGTCCTTTCCGAAATAGCACAAATTGTTGAGTCACATGACACGAAAATACTGAGTTTATTTATTCACTCTGAACAAGATTCAACCGAAATGCAAGTGCATTTAAAGCTGAATCGGAAAGATGTTACGGCTTTATTACAAACTTTCCTGCGGTATAAATATAATGTGATGGTTTATTTTAGTGAAGACGATGACCATGACGACCTACGCGAGCGCTTCGATGGGCTAATGAAGTACTTAAACTTATGACAAAGGGCATACTGATAACGATATTAGCCTTTATGGCACTTAACCTTACTGCCCAAAAGCAAAACGCAAACAGCAATAATGTATTGGATAGCTGTTATGCTAAAAATACTGAAAAACAATTCGTTATCGGTAATATTTCACTTAAAGGAAACAATATTACACGCGATCATATCATCATGCGTGAGTTAAGCTTTCGCTCCGGCGACAGCCTTTCCGAACAATCATTATGCTATGCTCGAAAAAAAAGCCGACAAAATCTGCTAAACCGTTCGCTTTTTAACTTTGCAAGTATTGATACCCTCCACCGAAGCCGAGAAAATGACACATTAGATATACTTATCGAGCTGGTTGAACGCTGGTATTTATGGCCCTTGCCGATATTTGAAGTAGCAGAGCGAAACTTCAATGTGTGGTGGGAAACAAAAGATTTGCATCGCGCAAATTATGGCTTCTTTCTGACCTACAATAACTTCCGAGGAAGGATGGAAGAGCTGAAAGTGCTTATACGTGCCGGTTATAATCAAAATTATTATCTCTTTTATCATATACCCTATCTGACGAAGCAACAGAATTTGGGAATCGGCATCCAATTAGGGCGTTCTTTAAGCAGGGAAATCCCATATATGACATTCGAGAACAAGCAATTATATTATAGAAATCCGGACAGTTACGCACGTCAAAACACCTATGCAAAACTGGAATTTTCATATCGAGACGGTATACATAATCACCATCATCTTTCATTGGGGCTCGAGTCACATCGATTTGCAGATACTTTGGTTGCATTAAATCCAAACTTCTTAAAAGACAGTATTTCGGCTTTTAAAATGTTTCAAATTTATTATCTATATAAGCACGACTATCGCGATTCGAAGCCCTATCCGCTGAATGGGTATTATCTTGATTTAGAACTTGTTAAAAAAGGTTTGGGGATACTTGAAAATGAACCGAATTATTTGGTGGCAAAAGCCTCCGCAGATATTTATCGCCCAATAGCCCCACAATGGTATTGGGCATCATCGCTTACTTTGAAATATGCTACTGACAAGGCAGAGCCCTACTTTTTCAGAAGAGGCTTGGGCTTTAACAATGATTTTGTACGCTCGAATGAATTGTATATTGTGGATGGGTCTGCATTTGCATTGTTTAAAAGCAATTTGAAGTTTGAATTAGTTCGCCCGAGAGTAAAAGAATTGAGTTTTTTCAAATATGAGAAATTCACTAAAATACATTATGCCGCATATCTGAATCTGCTTTTTGATGCCGGATACGCCTATCATGCTTTTCCGGAGCCATCCAATACATTACAAAACAGATGGCTTGCCGGTACAGGTATCGGCTTGGATATAGTCACATATTACGATTTGGTATGGCGTTTTGAGTATTCCATCAACCAATTTGGTAAAGGCGGGCTTTTTATTCATTTTGTCGCCCCCATTTAGACTAAATTATGTTAAAAATGATGCTGTTAAGTAATTAATTATTAATCTTGTTCACTTATTTCGCATAGCATGAAAATTGCCATCTTCGGAAAAAGTTTTTCTATAGAGAATCAGCCTTTTCTTCAAGGGTTCCTCGATATGCTTGCTGATCGCAAGGTATCCTTATCGATACATCGCCCCTATTTTGAACAAATTCAAGATGCCGTACAAATAAAAGGCACCTATTTACTTTATGACAATCATTTAAACTTCCCAAAGGATACCGATATTTTATTTTCTGTTGGTGGGGATGGTACATTGCTAGAAACCTTGCCTTTGGTGCGTGAGAGCGGTATACCTGTGCTGGGCATCAATGTGGGGCGTATGGGATTTTTGTCCAGCATCTCCTCGCAAGATATTGCAGAAGCAATTGATGCGATCTTCGAAAGACAGTTTTCATTTGAAAAAAGAAGTTTGCTTCAATTGGAGCATCCTAAAAATTTATTCCATGATTTGAATTATGCACTCAATGAGGTTACCGTATTTCGTAAAGAAGCCAACTCACTCATTGTTATTCAAGTATTTGTGGATGATGTTTTCGTAAATTCGTACTGGGCTGACGGGCTCATTATTGCCACGCCAACAGGTTCAACAGCTTATTCGTTGAGTGCAGGCGGACCGATTTTGGTACCCGAAGCCGCAAACTTTGTCATAACTCCTATTGCTACACACAATTTAAGTGTACGTCCAATCGTTATTCCGGATCATAGTACTATCAGGCTAAAAGTTGTTGGACGTCATAAACAGTTTACCGTGAGCATGGATTCCCGCACAGTGGTCGTTGATCAAGAAACGGAATTAGTCATTCGTAAGGCTGACTTTGGAATGAATATGGTTAAGATGAAAGGCAAGAGTTTTTTCGGTACCATACGTGAAAAATTACTTTGGGGACTAGATGTTCGTAACTAGCTTGATAAAAACAGGATAAAATTTAATAAATTTGCCGGCTGAAATAGAAAATTATTCGACTTTATCACGATTTGATACATCGCATGGATTTCATTTCGGCTATTTTATGTATTCAGCAATGATAAAAAAACTTGTTTTTGCGCTAATCTTTGTGATGTTGACAATGTTTTCAACACAGGCTCAAGTTCTTGAAACGGGGCTGCAGGGCGGCATCACCTATTACAATGGCGACTGGAATCCCGGCGTGCCTTATAACATGATTCAACCGGTGGGAGGTCTCGTAGCACGTTATAGTGAAGGAACACGATGGGCTTTCACTCTAAATGTAAATTCGGGCATGTATGCCACAGACGATCGTTTTGCCAGAGATGTAAAACCGCTATTTCCACCACAAGATAGTAAAAACGCCTTTAAAAACAACATCTCCACAGCCTCCATTGTTGCAGAATTTAACTTTTACGACTTTTTCACGGGAAGTGAGAAAGATTTTATCACACCGTATATTTTTGGTGGTTTCGGGATGATGTGGCATGATACTATTTATGTAAATAAAGATATAGCTTACAATAATTATCATCTTCCTTTTAACTATGAAAAAAATAAATTTTCTGTTATCTTTCCTTTTGGCGTAGGAGTAAAATACAGTATCAGTTATCGTTTTGGCTTATCTGCCGAATGGCGAATGATTAAAACATTTACTGATGAGCTTGATTACATAATGGATAAGCGTACAGCACCATATAATGATGTTAATAATAACGATTGGCTTAACTTCACTACAATAAGCCTGACTTATAAGTTTGTGTTGGCAAAGAAGTTTATTTGTAATGATAATCCAAAAGTAAAATATTAGTTCTGCTGTTTATGAGTGTAAAAGGAGAAATAGACCTTCAGCGTTTGCCCCGTCATATTGCTATTATTATGGATGGCAATGGTCGTTGGGCGAAGCAACACGGGCAGCATCGTATCTTTGGTCATCGTAACGGCATCACTGCCGTACGTGAGTCGGCCGAAGCTGCTGCAGAGCTGGGGGTTGAATTCCTTACGCTATATGCCTTTTCCACCGAAAACTGGAATCGTCCAAAGAAAGAAGTGGATGCACTAATGCATTTACTCCTTCAAACAATTCAGCAAGAAGTAACTACATTAAACAAAAACAATATTCGACTGAACGCAATCGGCGATTTGGAAAGCCTGCCCAAGCGAACCGGACAACAACTTCAAAAAGTGATTGATTCCACACAAAAGAATGACCGTATGGTACTTACGCTGGCTTTAAGCTATTCAAGTCGTTGGGAATTAGTGCGGGCAGCACAAAAGCTGGCAGCCGAAATTGAACAAGGCAAGTTAAAAGCCGATCAAGTTGACCAAAATTATATAGAATCCATATTAGAAACACACAATATGCCCGATCCGGAGTTATTGATACGTACAAGCGGAGAAATGCGCATCAGTAATTTCATGCTCTGGCAAATAGCTTATTCCGAATTGTACTTCACCTCTACTTTATGGCCCGATTTCAGGAAAGAAGACCTATATAAAGCCATATTGGATTATCAATGCAGAGAAAGACGATTTGGAAAAACAAGTGAACAAATTCAAAACCTAAAGAAAGAGGAATGAGCCCAAGTATACTGAATAAATATATTAAACCCCTGCTTTTGTTGTTTGTCACAACAATTTTTATGATTCAGCCACTTTTTGTGAACGGACAAGTATCTATTGGGTCTGACCTCTCCCCTTTTGATTATTCGCGTCCAAAAGATTATGAAATTGGCGGAATTACTGTGAACGGTATTCAATACTTGGATCAAAATGTTTTAATCATGCTGTCGGGTCTTAAAGTAGGTGAACAAATTAAAGTGCCCGGCGACAAAATCACGGATGCCATACGTAAGTTATGGGACCAAGGTTTATTTGAGAATGTAAGTATTTCGGCATCTGATATTAAAGGCGGGATTATATTCCTGGTCATCGACCTAAAAGAGCGCCCAAGGGTATCTAAATTTTCATTTGAAGGGCTTCGCAAAGCTGAAGCAGACGATGTACGTGCCAAAATAAATCTGAGCCGTGGAGATGTGGCAAATGAGCATCTTTTTGTTCGAACACGAAATATCATTCAACAACATTTTGGCGAAAAAGGATTTCTTAACACAAATGTCGAGGTTTCGCAAGTACCTGACCCTTCGCGTGAAAATTATGTAGACCTCATCATCAAAATAAAAAAGAACGACAAGGTTAAAATTCAGGATATTACGATTATTGGTAATGATGCACTTACAGCGGAACAAGTGCGGGCAGCAATGAAGGAAACAAAAAAGAAAGGGAATTTTGACCCGCTTAACCCACTTGGACCACTTACCGTAAATTTGGTTGCCGATGCAGTAACTTTAAAACCTTATAAGGCAGTCAAACGCGTTGAATCGTATTTTGTTGACAATTACAGATTAAACATATTGAAAGCCTCTCGCTATATCGAATCAAATTTAGATGATGATTTTGAAAATATTGTAAAGAAATACAATCAAAAAGGCTATCGAGATGCCCAAGTTTTAAACCATTCCACATATCGAATTGATGATGCCAACATCGGAATGAACATTGAAGTCCATGAAGGAAATCAATATTATTTTCGAAATATTAATTGGGTAGGCAATACCAAATACGATGATCAAACATTGGATAATATTTTAGGAATTCAAAAAGGAGATGTATACAACAGGGAATTGTTAGAAACAAACCTGCATTACAATCCCAACGGCTTTGATGTCAGCTCGATTTATATGGATGACGGCTATTTGTTTTTCAATGCCGATCCGGTTGAGGTATTAGTAGAAAACGATTCGATTGATCTCGAAATACGAATCCGCGAAGGCAAGCAGGCTCGTATTAGCCAGGTAGGAGTTAAAGGAAACACCAAAACAAATGACCACGTGGTAATCAGGGAGTTACGTACAAGACCAGGTGATATGTTCAGCCGTGAACTTGTAATACGTACCACTCGAGAACTTGCCAACCTACGTTATTTTAATGCCGAAACAATTGCACCTGATATTCAACCGAATATGGCTGATGGCACAGTAGATATCAATTATGAAGTAGAAGAAACTTCTGCCGACCAAATTGAACTTTCAGGTGGTTGGGGCTATGGCCGTATCATTGGTACATTGGGCTTATCATTTAATAATTTTTCAGTTAAAAACCTATTTAAAAAAGAAGCATGGCGTCCCATTCCTTCCGGTGATGGTCAAAAGCTGGCTGTTCGCTTTCAAACTTGGGGAAAAGGATATATGAACTATAGCGCCTCATTTACAGAACCTTGGCTGGGAGGCCGCAAGCCAACATCCTTAACAGTTTCATTTTATCACTCCTTATACTCAAACGGATTACCAAGATCGGACACAAACCGTAACTCATTTGTTATTAACGGTTTAACCTTTGGAATTGGACAACGTCTTGTATGGCCCGATGACTATTTCACTTTGTTCCAAGCAACAAATTTAATGCAATACCAGCTAACAAATTACCCTTTATTTAAGGTAGGTACAGGAACGGGCACCTTTAATGTCATCAGCTATAATGTGATATTTGGTCGCAACTCCATCAGTCAGCCCATTTATCCACGTTCAGGTTCCGATGTATCCCTTTCATTGGAAGTTACTCCCCCCTACTCACTACTTAGCAATAAGGATTATGCATCCATGACGGAAAACGAACGATTTAAGATGGTAGAGTTTTACAAATGGAAAGTAAGTACATCCTGGTATTTTGAAACAGTTAATAAATTAGTATTGGCAACACGTTTACGTTTCGGATACCTTGGTTCGTACAACGATGTAATTGGAATTACGCCATTTCAACGATTTTTCCTTGGAGGAGACGGTTTGTCAGGCTATAATAATTTAGATGGAAGAGAAATTATTGCAATGCGTGGTTATTCAAATGAAAGTATAACCCCTCATTATGATAAAGACAGAAATATTGGAGGCAATATTTTCTCACGCTACACACTTGAGCTTCGTTATCCATTCTCCCTTAATCCCAGTGCCACAATTTACGGATTAGCCTTTGTAGAAGGTGGAAATGCATGGCTTGGTGAAGAAGGCTTTAACCCGTTCGAGATTAAGCGAGCTGCCGGCTTTGGGGTGCGTGTATTCCTGCCAATGTTTGGTTTGTTAGGACTTGACTGGGGATACGGATTTGATGATATACCCGGTTTGCCCTCGGCAAACGGAAGCCAATTCCACTTCTCAATCAATCAATCCATCGATTAAAAAAACTTTGGCAAGTTCTTTGTTAAGATTTATAGTGAAACATTAAATATAACATCATGAAAAGTATTAAAATAGTATTAGCAGCAAGTATTTTTGTGTTGGCCTCAGCTTTTAGTGTGCAGGCACAGCTGCAAAATCAGCGTATCGGATACGTAGACACAGACTATATTTTGAATAATATCCCGGAATATAAAGACGCTCAGGATGAGCTGAATTCTTTGTCAGAAAGATGGGAAAAAGAAGTTCAGGAACAGTTTGCCGTTGTTGAAAAGATGTATACCGATTATCAAACCGAAGCAGTGCTCTTACCCGCAGATTTGAAGCGCAAGCGCGAAGAAGAGATCCTAAAGAAAGAGCGTGAAGCAAAAGAGTTGCAGATGAAATATTTCGGCTCTGAAGGACAATTATTTAAAAAGAGAGGTGAACTGGTACAGCCTATTCAAGAAAAGATATACAATGCCATGCTCGAGATAGCCGAAACAAAAAATTACGCATTCATTTTTGATAAGGCTTCCGGAGCTACCATGCTGTATTCCAATCCACGCCTCGACCTGAGCGATGAAGTACTGGATCAGGTTGGAACCGTAATGCAAACCGTTCGTCGTGAAGACCGACAAAGACGTTAATGCATATTTAGCTTGTTGCACCACATATTTTTTGTGGTGATATGAAAAAATACATTACTTTTGCGCAAAATATTTTTTAAATTATCTTTCTTAAAATGAAAACATTAACACGCGTATTCCTTTTTGCAGTATTCTTTGCATTTGCCGCACACACACAGGCACAAACAGTTAAAATCGGACACGTTGATTCCAACGAAATCATGGAAATGATGCCCGAACGTACTGATATTGAAAATAAACTTAAAGCTTTTGAACAGCAACTTGAAAATGAGATGCGTACAATGCTGGAAGAATATCAGAAAAAAGTGAATGATTATCAAGATAATCTGTCAACCATGTCCAATTTGATTCGCCAATCAAAAGAAAAGGAAATCACGGACTTGCAAACTCGTATTCAGGATTTTCAACAAAATGCAGATCTTGAATTTGGAGAAAGACGTGCAGAACTGCTTACACCACTCATCGAAAAGATTAAAAAAGCTATTGATGATGTAGGTAAAGAAAAGGGCTATGCATATATCATTGATGCTGCAACAGGCGTATTATTACATGTTGGGAGTGGTGCAAACGACTTAACAACAGATGTAAAAGCAAAATTGAATATCAAATAAACCACGCATTGTTTTTTTTTCGGGCTTACGAATAAATAATAAGAACAAGCGATAAATTAATAAGGGGCTGTCTCACAAATAGGCAGCCCCTTGTTAATTTTAAAATATATGCCAATTATCATTTAAGATATATGAGGCTTCCTGATTTATTTATAAATTTTGTACTTCCTTCGAACTTCAATTTATAAAAATAAACACTGCCACCTACCAACATATCTTCACTAAGCTTCAAACTGTGGTAACCAACCTCTTGAATCTCTTCCACAAGCCGTACAACTTCCTGACCCAGACTATTGTACACCACAAGTTGAACCAGACCGTTTTCCGGCAAATTGTAAACAATATTGGTTTCATTCGTAAATGGATTTGGATAAGCTTTCAGCTCGAATGAATCACCTCCTTCAATAAAATCAGATCCACTGTCTAAAATAACACTACTAATATGCGGATTAAGAGTATTAAGATCGGTACCAACAAATTCGCTCATTCCATCAAGCTTAAGATAATCGGCATCCATTGAGGCAGGACGTAGTAATCGTGCATATAACGTTAAAAATACTTCTTGTTCATTCAAATTCATGCCCTCGATATCAAAACATGCTAGCTGTATCATACCATGTTCAGCATCAATATTTATAGCTGTTGTGCCGGATAAAATATTTTCAATAGAAATAATTTCAAGGAAACTGTTATCATAATACAGTTCAACGCTAAATGCTCCCAAGTTCTCAATGGCACTTATCCGTATGGGTATCTCAACCACCTCACCTATTTTGACCTTTTGAACAACAGAATAATCGATTTGCTTTTGAAGTTTGGCACTCGAATTCAGATTATATGAGACATTTAAATCTCCACTAGCTACATAATAAATATTAAATCGGCTGTTATCAGGAGTACTTACAATATCAGCAGAATAGTAAAAATCTCCTGCAGCTGTTGATTCTGTATAATTACCGTATGCTGTAAATATAGTTTCCGGCGCATGTGGATAGTCAAAATCGGATCCAAATAATTGGAAATTAGGGGTATTATTAGGGTAGCGATCAATTAAACCCACGAAGCGCCGTATGGCTAATAAAGCATCTATTCCACTAATATTCACATCGCTGTTTAAGTCTGCAACAACTTTAGCAAAAGCAGTTTGGTTGGAAGAACTCATAGGGGCTATCCAGGGAAAATTAAGCAAAGCTTCATGTTCAATATTCATGTATTGGATAAGCAAAGCATCCGTGGCATTCACAGCTTTAAAGTTGTTCCAGCTCCAGCTTTCTCCAACAACATCATTTTCCCATAAACGAACCGTATAAATTTTTCCGGGAATAATGCCTGAACTAAAAATATAACCTCCATCAACATCTAAACTTACGGGTCCTTCAACCAAAGTTTGATCGTCACAAAGTGCAAGGAGAATATTTGCCGATGCAGGTAGTTTAGAATTAAATGCATTAAAATAAGATACTGTACCACTTATAGTAGATGAACTCGATTCAAAATGAGCGGTAAGTGTTACATCATTGAAAGGCATATCAAATACAAGAGGATTCGCGCTCAGGTCTTCCAGATAAAGACCATCAGCTGACC
>CAZDWA010000011.1:0-28320 GCA_964509065.1 uncultured Lentimicrobiaceae bacterium | reverse complement strand
AAAATGGGCAGTAAGGTGGACATCATTTGCAGGCATTAAAAACGAAACAGGATTCAAAGTATAATCATCCAACTCAATACCATCAGACGACCAGCCCACAAATTCGTAGCCGGTAAAAGCATAAGCATATGCCATGACTTCCTCTCCAAGGTGAGCGAGATAACTCTCAGGACCAGCATGTCCGCCGCCATCAGAGCTGACAGTCAAAACAAAGGTGTTTACCAATTCAAAATGAGCGGTAAGTGTTACATCATTGAAAGGCATGTCAAATACAAGAGGATTCGCGCTCAGGTCTTCCAGATAAAGACCATCAGCTGACCAGCCGCTAAATGCATAGCCGCTATGAGCTGAAGCAGTGACAGTGACCTCATCACCGAAATAGGCGATTTGGAAGGAAGGACTTACAGTACCGCCCTCTTCTGCCGAGGCCGTAACAGTGAATTCAATTGGCTCAAAATAAGCGATCAAACTCACATCTTTTTCGGGCATCACATAAGTGAATTCTGCTTCGGTAGAAATCAGATAGCCATCTTCTTCCCAACTTTGAAACTCATAACCATTATTAGGAATAGCCGAAACCGGCACTAAAGCGCCGGGTGCAAAATACCCACTACCCAAAACAGTTCCGGCAAACTCCGGATATGCGTTTAATGTAAGCTCATAACCATCTGCGACAACATTAAAGGAAACGGGCACAGTTACAACAGGATTCGCAACATCATTAGAAGTAAATACAAGATTAGCTTCATACAAGCCAATTTCAAGGCCGGTTGCATCGAGTGTAACATCAATTATTATCGACTGGTTAGCTGCAACATTGCCTGCATCAGGTGCTACGGATAACCAAGACGAGGCGGGGGTACCTCCCACACGTATGGTATATTCTTCAACTTCACCAAATAATGCATTCCCACATGGCATTGGTTCTGTTTCTGCCCCCCAAGTCATTCGAATACGCATTCGATAATCTCCTTCAGGGGTACCGATAGGTACAGTGATATTTCCTATAAAGCTATTTCCTCCATCGTTGGAATGCAAAAAATATTCTTCATTAGTGCCCTGATTAAATTCATAATTCTTATCCCAATCAATCCAAACAGTAACAAGATCATCAGAATCGGGATAATAAGTATTGTTTGAAACAACAATTGATTCATATTCTCCGAGATTTATAATCGTATATAAATGAGTATAATCACCTACGCCTGCTTGCCAGCCACTAGAATTATCAATATCACCAATCTGTACTCTTTCAATATACTCAAAATCCCCATATGAGGTTGTAGCACTACAATATGTCGGCTGAATATTTGTAATAGTATAGGTACTGCAATCGTTGGCAGGATTTTCGTCTTCATTCACGGTGGCACATACTTCTATTACATAATCTTGCCCTTGCACGCCAAAATTAGCTTTATTTTGAAAAGTGTAATCTATTGTTTCTCCGGAGGCTAAAGGTCCCGATATTAATTCAGTAACTTCTAATCCGCCATTAACAGCATAGCTAATATTTATATTGTTTACCGGATTTGTGCCATAGTTTTTTACTCGAATTGTAACTTCCTCTTCTTCTAGCCCAATTGCTGATTGTGGACTTAATAGGCTATGTATTCCAACATCTGTCTGTAGGCTTATACTCGGGTATAAGAATGCACCTATTAGCCAATTATAGTTTTGACCTAATGAGTTTACAGACATCCATGTATGATTATAATAAATCCAATCACCAAAGCCCACCAAGGCGGGACCTGCATCTGTACCACTTGGATATTGCTCATACAACTGTGTAAATTCACACGCAATCCAAAGATCTTCCGACATGATTTCGATATCCGTATGCAGCTCCACGATATTCCATGAATTTCCAACAGGGGAAAAGCTTTGTTCAAGCAATAACTCACCGGGACTACTAGTTGTCCCTTGTCCATATATCTTAATTCTTGCTAAATAAGGTTGATGGTTTATAAAAACCTGTACTTTCTTTAGCATCATACCTGCATATTCAAATAAGCTTGATGCCGGCCAATAAACAGCAGACTCAAATGTTCCATTACCGCCTAAGCCCAAAGAAAAATAAGGGTCTCCATTATAATATTTAAGTTCAACTCCTGCAGTATTTTGTGACGCAGCTGCTGTTGATGTAAGATTTATATGTTTCAAAAATGTATGCCCTTCTTCTTCCAGGCGATTTCGCACTCGCTGAGGATCTTGCTTCACATTATGCGGTTCAGAACCTAATTCCAGCTCTATATCCACATCAAATTCCAGTTCGGTTAAACCAAGATTCGACACAGTAAGTTGTTTTACTACAGTTTCATCTTGTAATAATGTGGCATTTATTTCTTTGGGATGAATATCAATAGTGGGTAAACTATTAGTTCCAACCACAATGGTTTTTGTTATTCGTTCCGATTCGCCCGGAGAAGGCGCACCATAGATAGCCGACACGCCATATACATATACTCCATCCTCTAAGCCTTCATCAACAAGATTAAGGACAGTTGACCCAACTTGGCCAATTTTAACATTATTTCGAAAAATATTATAACCATGTAGTTCTCCAAAATCACAATCCGGATAAATTATTTGACCTTCAATTAAGAATGCCATGCCGTATGGAGTGTTTGTTCCATCGTCTATAAGCTCAATCCATCCTTCATCTGTAAGTTGTTTGGCGTTACCGGTACTAAGTTGTCCGGTAATTGTCACAGGAACACCCCAGGGACCACTGGCACCACTACCAGCCAGTGCGTATACTATCCAATAAGTGCCCGGTTCCAGAATCAAATTAGGAGTCTGACATACAATCTGCATAATCGGACGTTCCACATTAGTCAATGCGGTTTCGTTGGTACGATATGCATTAGTCCACTCAGAAGATGCCATTAAGTTTGTGGTTAAATCACCCCAAATGACTTGCCCTCCTGCATCCGGAGCAGCATCTAAAATCTGAACAAAGCCAGCTGTGAAGGTACTTGTCGTTCCTGATCCAGTCTGGTAGGAATAGAATGTGAAGTTTTCAATAACCCAAGTCTCATTTACAACAAAATCATCAGCAAGAAGGAAGTCTGCTGCTATGTTTACATTAGGCCCATAAATATTCTGTCCGGAGTGTAAGTGGCTTACATCTGCACCAGCTGCACCTTGTCCGGGAGCATTTACAAATGGTCCGTTATCGAACAGCAAGCTGCCTGAACCCGAGCCTGTTTGATGCTTCACACCCGTTATCACAGCAGCAGGAATACCGCTTTCAAAGTTTAAATCTACAGCTTCAGAACTTCCAAGAGCAATGAATTCCACATTGTTTTTATTGGCCCCGAGATAAGGAACATTAAGGCTATTGCCATTGTTTAGATTAGGTGGCTGCCAGCTAAGACTTACATTATTCCCATCAACAGTTCCATCAAGATGTTGTGGTGGCATTAAACAAATCTCTTTTGATTTAGCATTAGCTTGTAAACCATGGGAGTAATCATATGATTCATCAAAGGAAAAAGCTTTATAATAATATTTAGTTCCAGGCGTAAGATTGCTATGACTGAAGCTTGAGGCAGCACCTTGATATAACACTATGCCACCACCATTTACCATATCGTATGCTCCATATGTAGTTCCATCTTCAGGTGTTCCAAAAACTCCATCCCATGACCAAAGAATAAGAACAGAATTTTCATTGTCATTTTTATCCCAATTCAAATTTATTATCTGGGCATCTACTGTAGTAGCAGTAAAAGATTTAGGGTTCTGCACAGAAGAAGCATACGAAGACGCAGCATTAAGTGCTTCATAAGCATTTAACCTTCCACTGCCTAACTTTCCGATATATGATGGATTTTGGTCATAATGATAATCAGTAGTAGTTAGTAATATATTTTTCAACTGTTCCGCTGTTAAAACTCCATTTACATATGACAATATCAAGGCAGCTACACCCGATACATGGGGGCAAGCCATAGATGTCCCTTGAAAATAGCCATAATTATTATTAGTAAGTGTACTCAACACCCCACCACCGGCATAATTAGTTTCTCCTCCGGGTGCAGAAATATCAATCCAAGTGTCGAAGTTTGAATACCATGATTTTTCATCTTTGTTATTTGTTGCAGCTACAGCAAGAGCTGCTGAGTAGCAAGCGGGATACCATAAACCTGAATCATCATCATTCCCGGCAGCAAAAATTGTTATCCCACCAAACATGGCATCTCCTCCTCCATTCGCATTAAAGTAATCGATAGCATCCAAATCACCGGAATTATAAACCCCTTTATCGAGATAACCCCAGCTATTTTGAGAAATTGCAGCTCCATTGTCTGCTGCAAAAATCGGGGCTAAATGCATGCCTCCCGAATCATCATCCGTAAAAATTTGACAGCTCATCAAACTTATCCCGTCATTATTTCCGGAGCCGCCGGCAATACCCACAACACCAATCATGTTATTGGTTGTAGCTGCAACCGTACCTGCCACATGCGTTCCATGGTTCTCCGGCACAATAGTAGAATTATTATCTACAAAATTGTAACCGACACCACTCCATATATTATTTGCCAGATCCGGGTGATTAATCTGTATACCCCCATCGATAATAGCAACAATTATATCTTTTTTGCCTGTTTCCAAGGTCCAAGCTTGAAGTAATTTAATGTCAGCACCAGTAGTGCCATTTGCTTGACCTGTATTATGGTAGTGCCATTGCGCGTTAAAATCCGGATCATTAGGAAAGCTCTGTTGTGTAGCATTCATAGATAATATTCCATCAAGTAACAATGGCTCTTCCATAGGCATTATTCGCTGTTTCTTGTAAATTGGTTCAGCCAATTCTACCTCAGGCAGCGTGCGATACGCCATAATCATATCAACTAAATCATCTGTATCCTTTACACGAAGTTTAAACCATCGATGAAAGCCCCAAGCTTTGTGTCGTTCGATATGGTCCGACATAAGCTGTGTAGAAAAGAAATAAGGCTCAACTGTTTCCACTGAAAAATAATCATTCAGTTGATCCACTGCTGTTATACCGAAATGTGAGATATTTTGTTGATTAGGTACACTGATAAGCTCTGTAATAACAGCATCCTGAGTAGGTGCAAGTTTAATCAGCAACACATTATGTTCATATGCTTGCTTAGGAACTGAACGCAAATCAATGTCCGGTCGTTCAGCACGAACAACATTATATTGTTGTCCAAAAACATTTAATTGCAATCCAAATAAGAAGCAAAAAAGGATAAATAGTGTATAAGTGTTTTTCATAATTCAATTGTTTTTGTTTGTTATTTGTTTCAGAGTTAATAAAGATCATTTATAACTAAACATTAATCTTTATTTAACCGTGAAATCAAAGCGCCTTATATTCATGTAATGCCAGATTATATAGTCTTATTAAAGTCGAATTCGCTATATGGCATTCTCTATAAAACATATTTAAATACTCATGTTTACTTTCTTAAACAATGATTTAAAGGCATATAGATGAATTTGGAATTCTCCAAACTCATCACTTTCATAGGAAACTGTATATTATCCCAAATCAATTAAATCCAGGATGACGATAAAACAATAAGGGGTTGACTCATTTAGCCTGCATAGTTCACCAATTCACAAGCTCTTCAATCTAACTTTATCGTAACAAGCTTATAATCTTCACGTTAGTGAACTTTTGTGCTAATTTAAAAAGCGTTTATTACAAAATGAATATTGATTCAATTTTTACGTTATGAGTTGTGAAGCTGTAGCCAACTACCGCTTCACAACTCACGCTTGAAAATTTCTCAAAATCAACTTCATGTATCAAGCAGGTTAGGTCAGCCCCTTAATGTTTTTTTAAAATATTTCAACTATTATTTAAGATATATGAGACTTCCTGATTTATTTATAAATTTTGTACTTCCTTCGAACTTCAATTTATAAAAATAAACACTGCCACCTACCAACATATCTTCACTAAGCTTCAAACTGTGGTAACCAACCTCTTGAATCTCTTCCACAAGCCGTACAACTTCCTGACCCAGACTATTGTACACCACAAGTTGAACCAGACCGTTTTCCGGCAAATTGTAAACAATATTGGTTTCATTCGTAAATGGATTTGGATAAGCTTTCAGCTCGAATGAATCATCTCCTTCAACAAAACCAAGTCCACTGTCTAAAACAACAGTTGTAAGCCCCACTTCTGTAACCAAAGAATTTCGGTCGACAAATTCTGTATGGCTTTCTAGCATGAAATAATCTAGCGTTTGATTGGCAGGCATAAGTAATTTAGCATATACCGTAAAGACCACATCTCCTGACGAAAATTGTATACCGCTCACATCATAGTGTGCCAATTCAAACGTACCAAGGTTATTATCAATAGAAACAACATCAAAACCATCTACATTCAATACTTCCAATAGGTCGTTATCAAAACTCAGGCCGATGGACATTGCTCCAAGATAGGCAGTACGGTCAATGCGGACAGGGATGGCTATCTCCTCCCCGACTTCTGCATATATTATTTGCTCATAACGCAAGGGTTGACGTGTTTTAGCTCCCTCTTGCGGTACATAAGATGCATTCACATCACCACTGGCAATATAATAAATGTTAAATGTAGTACGCCCTTCGACAGCAATAATATTTGCATCATGGTAAAACTCACCAGCAGGAGTTGATGCATTATAAACTCCATGGGGTTCAAACACAACCGGTGGTGCTTCAGGATACACCACATCACCACCAGCAACTTTAAAGTTAGAAACGCCAAATACATCTATTAATCCAACCGCACGGCGCATTACTACGAGGGCATCAGAAGCGTTTACACTACCATTTCCATTAACATCGCCAATAGCAAGAGCAAAATTAGTTTGCTCACCTGCTGCAGCCGGTGCAATCCATGGAAAATTTAACAGGGCATCATCATGTGAACCCATATAACTTATAATCAAGGCATCAGTAGCATTAACACCTCGCCAATTTTGCCAAGTCCAACTATTACCAACCACTGACTCTTCCCATATCCGGATACTATATTCCTTACCAGGTGTAATATCTTCATCAAAGAGATAATCACCATTGTGATTTACTGCTTTAGGACCTTGAACCAAGGTCTGATTATCATAAAGAGCAATGCGTAAATTTGCTGTATATGGTATTTTAGAATGATACTGATTATAATAACTCACTCTCCCACTTATTATTTGGTTATTTTCAACAAAATTAGCCGAAAGTGAAACATGATTTGCCGGCATTGTGAATGTAAATTCAGCCTCATGTGATAAAATTTCATCCCCCTCAGTCCAGCTCACAAAAACATATCCCTCAGCAGCGGAAGCAGACAATGCAACTTCTTCGCCAAAGTGGTATGTACCTGAACCACTTACTGTACCACCTTCAGCAGGATTGGCTTGCAGTGTCAATTCATAATCAAGCTGTGCAAAATTAGCTGTTAAACTAAGATTTTGTGATGGAAAATCGAATAGGTAGACTGCATCTGTTGAAACAATTTCGTCATTCTCATTTGTCCAGTTGAGAAACTCCCAGCCTTCGTTGGCCTCAGCCTCTACGGTAACCTCATCACCTGAGTTATAGCTGCCGGCACCGCTGACTGTTCCACCTTCCGAGGGGTTAGCAAACAACAGCAATTCAAAACCAATAATTTGCTCAAAGTTTGCTGACAAACTTACAGCACGTGAAGGCATGACAAAGGTAAATTCAGAATTAGTGGACACTATTTCACTACCCTCAGTCCAGCTCACAAAAACATATCCCTCAGCAGCGGAAGCAGACAATGCAACTTCTTCGCCAAAGTGGTATGTACCTGAACCACTTACTGTACCACCTTCAGCAGGATTGGCTTGCAGTGTCAATTCATAATCAAGCTGTGCAAAATTAGCTGTTAAACTAAGATTTTGTGATGGAAAATCGAATAGGTAGACTGCATCTGTTGAAACAATTTCGTCATTCTCATTTGTCCAGTTGAGAAACTCCCAGCCTTCGTTGGCCTCGGCCTCTACGGTAACCTCATCACCTGAGTTATAGCTACCGGCACCACTGACTGTTCCACCTTCCGAGGGGTTAGCAGACAATACCAAATCAAAACCTCCCATTACATCTACAACATTTAAAGTAACAGGGATAGATGCCATCGGATTTATAGAACCGCTTGAGGTAAATATAAGGCTACCCCCGTAAGTGCCTAAATCAAGGCCGGTAGCATCAAAAGTAACATCAAAAAGCATGCTCTCTCCCGCAGGTATTACACCCGAAAGAGGAGTTGCCGACAGCCAGCCATCAATAGAGCTACTTCCACCCACAAGGTGAGCAGCAATATTCCAGTTATGATCTAAATTATGGACATAAACTGAGGACCAGACCCCATTATAGAGAATCAAATCTCCATAACCTTGAACAGCAGGACCTGCATCACAACCGGCAGGCCATTTTCCGGCGCTGTGTATCACCTCATAGCCAATCCAGATATCTTCACCCGTAATCAGAACGGGATAATGAAGTTCAACCATATTCCAACTGTTATCGATGGGGTTAAATATTTGTTCATAAAGCAAAATACCGGGAGTAGATGAGGTGCCGGAGTCGTAAATCTTTATCTTGGTAAATTCAGGTAAATAACTGATAAATATTTCGACCTTATCAATCATGTTTCCTGCATATTGAGCCATTGTAGAGGCAGGCCAATAAGTAGAAACTTCGAATCTTCCACCATTATTAATCCCTACACTTTCAAAATTTACACCATCATCATAGCGAATCACATTATTACTCCTATTAAATGGAGTAGGTTCATGATTTTGCACTTGACTCTTTGTCAACACCATTGGAGTGCTTCCTTCTGCCTTATAACTATTATTCAAAGCATTAGTAGTATTAATGGAGCCAGCTGCAATTTGTGGTTGAGTTTTAGCATTTATAAGCAAGGAAAAGTTTAAATCATCTCCACTATCGTTGGTTAGAGTTAGTTGCTGTACCGAAGAATTATTTTGCGTCAATGTTTCTGTTAATTGGGTCGGATCTACAACAATTTCGGGAGAACCTGTAGGCAACACCTCTACTTCACAAGTGATTATATCGGATTCTCCTGGATATGGTTCACCATAAACAGCACTTAAACCATAGGTATAAGTTCCGGGCGCAAGATTTCGATCCAAATAGGTGTGGACACTTGGTCCTGTTTCAACAATCTTCACACCATCTCGATATACATTATAACCTAAAAGCTCTCCGTTTTCGCATGTAGAACCAGCACTTCCTACTACTTTACCTTCGATGATAAAAGCAATGCCGGAAGGTGTGTTAGTAGCACCGTCTACAAGGTCAACCCATCCGTCAGGGATAAGTTGTTTGGCGTTACCGGTATTAAGCTGACCTGTTATGGTTACAGGTACAATCCAGGGGCCGCTGTTTACTATGCCGGTTAGACCATAAACTACCCAGTAAGTACCGGGTTCAAGCACCAAGCCGGGAGTGGCACAAACAATCTGCATAATTGGACGTTCAGTATTGGTTAAATTATTTTCGTTGGTACGAAACGAATTGGTCCATGCTGTTGAAGCCATACGATTCGTTAAAAGGTCCCCCCAAACATTCTGGCCACCGGCATCCGGAGCAGCATCCAAAATCTGCACAAAACCTCCTGTAAAAGGACTATTCGTTTGTGAACTAGTTTGATAAGCATAAAACGTAAAACTTTCGATAGCCCAGGTTTCGTCCACTATAAAGTCATCCGCCATTAGAAAGTCTGCAGCGAGATTTACATTGTGCCCGAAAGAATTCAAACCGGAATGTAAATGACTCACATCGGCTCCGCCGGTACCCTGTCCGGGAGCGTTGATAAATGGGCCATTATCGAATAATTTATCGCGGGCACTTGTTGCTTGCATATATTTTATGCCACTCAAAACTGCTGCAGAAGTATTTGTATTGTCAGATATGTCTACTGGTTCGGAACTGCCCAAAGCAGGTGCTCCCAACGGTCTAGCTCCCTCACGATAAGGTAAGGATGTGGATGGAATAGCTGCCATCGGTATTGTATATGCAGAACGACTTGCAGTATTGGTAACTGTAACATCATCTATTTTAAAGAAATATTGGTCGGAACAATCAGTATGTACAAAAGCAATATGGAGAGTTTCACCTGCATATACACCTAAATCCAGTACAACCTCAGACCATTCGGGAGTTGCCTCAGCGCTATGAATTGTTTCTGTAAAGTCGACTAGCTCATTGCCAGTTGTACTAATACGAATATAATATTGTTCATTACTCCAGTTGGGGTCCTGTGCAGAAACCCAAAATTTAAGCTTGGAATCAGCAGTAACAGCAATAGGAGGCGTTATAAGCCAATTATCAGGATTTAACGCTCCAATTCCATTTAGGTAACTGGCACTAGTCATACAATACAAGCCACTATGTGCTACAAAGTTGCTATAACTGTTTGCAGAATTTGTCCAATTTGTACCATCCGTATTATATACAAGCCAACCAAAAGGCAATGTCCCGGCCTCAAAATCTTCATGAAATTCCAGGCTATGTAAAAGTGGGCTAGGCAAGCCCCAATTCAAATTCACTTTATTCCCCTCGGCAAAACCAATCAAATCTTGTGGAGGTGGAAATCAAATGTCACCTATTGTTCTTGCATTTGCCTCTAATCCAATTGAATAGTTATTTGAGCCATCGTAGGACACAGCTTTATAAAAATATTCAACATTGGGGGAAAGATTCGAATGTTCAAAATTTGTTGTAGCACCTTTATAAAGTACAGTACCTCCTCCGGCAATAGCATCACTTTCATTGTATATTATACCATTTTGCAATAGTCCGAATGTATTATTTGTTGACCATAAAATAAGAACTTGGTCTTCATTGTCATTTTTAGACCAGTTCAAATCTATTGTTGTATTATCTATTGCAGACGCTGTAAAATAACTTGGATTATCTACTTCGATAAGCTGGGAGCTGGCACTCATCAAGGCTTGAAATAGATTCAATCTTCCACTACCAAGTTTTCCTATAAAGTTTGGATTTACATCATAGTGATCGTCTGCTGTAGAAATCAGAATATCCTTCACTTCCTGGGCTGTCAAGAGTCCGGGCACCTTAGACAGTATCAAAGCTGCAGCTCCCGAAGCATGTCCGGAAGCCGGACCATTCCCAACCACAAAGCCATACCCATTTTCGGCAAAGGTATTCAATACGGCTGTTTCATTCATTAAAATCATGTCGCCACCGGGTGCTGAAATATCAACCCATGTGTCGTAATTGGCATAATAAGTCTTTTGATCTTTATTGTCTGTAATAGTCACTGCCAGGGTTTCCGAATAACACCCCGGATAAAACATACCGCTACTGTTATCAATACCGGCGGGGAAAACAGATAACCCGCCAATCATTACATCTCCTCCTCCATTTAAATTAAAATAATCAATGGCATCTAAGTCTCCATAATTATATACTCCTGGTTCAGCATAGATCCAATTATTTTGGGCAATTGCTGCACCATTATCTGCTGCAAAAATCGGAGCCAAATGAAATCCATCCATACTGCTAGCCGAAAAGACTTGGCAACTCATCAAGTGAACACCTTTATTATTACCAAAACCGCCCGCAATACCTGCTACACCAAGCATATTGTTAGTAGAAGCTGCGACAATTCCTGCAGTATGCGTTCCGCGATTCCCGGCTACAATGGTTGAACTATTGTTTACAAAATTATATCCAATGCCTTCCCAAATATTTCCGACTAAATCCGTATGATCAATCTGGATACCATGGTCAATTATTGCTACGATAACATCTTTATTTCCTTGTTCTATTTCCCAGGCTTGCAGTAAGTTAATATCAGCTCCAACAGTACCACCATACTGCCCAGTATTATGAAAATTCCACTGCTGCACAAAAAACGGATCATTTGGGAGATTATTTGTTGAAGTTGACGCCATATTCTCGTGCTCAAGCCGGGCTTCATATATTCCAACTGATTTTTTCTTAAATACAGGCTCTGCCAAGTCCACTTCTGATAAATTACGATACGCCATAATCATATCAACTAAATCCTCAGTACCCTTCACACGAAGTTTAAACCAACGATGAAAGCCCCAGGCTTTATGCCGTTCGACATGGTCTGACATTAGCTGAGTAGAAAAAAAATAAGGCTCAACTGTTTCCACTGAAAAATAATCATTCAGTTGATCCACTGCAGGAATTCCAAATACACTAAATCCCTGTTGGTTGGGAGGCAGATTCATCGCCTCAATAGCTGCATCCTGAGTAGGTGCAAGTTTAATCAGCAGCACATTCTGTTCATATGCTTGCTCAGGAACTGTACGCAAATCAATCTCCGGGCGTTCAGCACGAACAACAGCAAACTGCTGGCTAAGTGCATTTTCACTTATTACAAATAGCAAAATGCTCATCAATAAAATAGTAGAGTAGATGTTTTTCATAGTAGTATATTTATTTTGTTTTCTCAAAGAAAAACACTAAAACTTAGAAAAAAAAATCTTTAACTAATTATTAAGAATAATTCTAAATAAGGATATTTGGTTCATTCTTAAAAACTTATCGAAAAGCTTACATTTTCATCAAGCAAATATTTTGCTCAAAGTCAACTCCATGAGTATAGATTAAGCTATTCGATTACATATAAGTGCATGAAGCTTTCTTTAATGTTTAAACTATGATTTCTTCTTCCATTTGACTAAATCCAGTACATTTGCATTAAATTTTAATTTTTTAAAGGAAATATATAAACTACTGAATTACAATTACTTGAAATTATTTTATGAGAAGAACTTTATTCATTATCGCTTTTTTTGTTTTTAGCATGACAAGTTTTGCGCAATCCTATTCCTATAGCTTAAAAACCATTCGCTCTTCAGATCTTATGGATAGTATTAATTTTCACTATAATGCCGATAATTTATTGGAAAGTTATCTTTATACAACTCCTGATGATTCGGGAAGTCTTCAAGTGATTGACTCGCTCGAGTACGATAATCAGAAAAATATCTCAGCCATTAAGAGTTTTCAACTTATAAACGGTGAATGGTTTCCATGCTGCCTTGTGGAATATACCTATGACGAATACAATAATAGAATTAGCCGTTCAAACTACAATAATTTTGGCTGGGGCATGGAGCCACAAGGCGTTTTCACCTATTACTATAATGAAAACAACCAATTAATTTATCATGAAATGAGCTTGATTGGAAATTTATTTGAACGTGCCAATTACATATATAACGAAGCCGGACAACGTACCGAAATAGTTGTTGAGCTGTTCGAATCATGGACAAATAGTTGGAATTACTCATCCAAAACCATGTATGAATATGATAATCAAGGCAATAACAATAAGATTAATTATTATTTTTGGGAAAACAACTGGATTTTGACAAACTTCACAGCACTTAGCTTTGATGAAGCGGGCAACTGTTTACAAAGAGCATATTATTCAGGAGGCAGTTTGGCAGACCGAATCAGTTATACCTACGACATGGAAACTGAGATTGAAAATGTCATCATGCCGGTTCATCCCGAGCCTTTTTTCCGTGCATTTGACCAATTTAAAAATCGCCCTGTTTCCTATAGCTGGGAAACAGTAGATGATAATGGTGTAATGGTTTATATATGTGATTTTAACTTCTATTACACTGATTTAAACTCAACAAATATTTTTGAATCATCTTATGATAAAAAATTGCTTGTATATCCAAATCCGGTAAGCGAACAGCTGCAAATTCATTTTGAAGGCATGAAAATGCTTGAAATATCTAATAGCAACGGAGTATTAGTGTTTCAGGAAAGGGTTGAAGAGGCTAGTTTACAATATGATGTAGGCAGTTTGAGTCCGGGCTTTTATTTCGTGAGAGCATTTGATGGGAAACAATGGTATTCTACAAAAGTAATTATACAATAATCTTCATGAAATTACTAACCTGCATAACTCACCAATTCATAAATTAAGCAGGCTAAAAAAATGCCTCTGTGAAGATAAAGCTACAGAGGCATTTTTTTTATTTTCGTCTATGTAGCAGCTCTATTTTATCAGCTTTAAACGCCTTTGATTTTTATAAGACGGGATAGTCTTTTTGCTTTTCAAATAGTCAATCATATTATCGGCTGTACGCACAGCAAGGCTTTTTCCCGAATCTTCATGTTCATACACATATACTGTTGGCATATAGCTATTCATGGCAACCGAATATCTTTTATCCATATCCATGGGGCTATCATCTTCATGGAAAAACTCAATATCTTTCACACTATTATCTTTGGCAATATGGTAAGTCAACTTAATGCCAGAAGGGATGATCGGATTAAAGTAATCAATCCGGAATGCATTGATTAACATTGCTTTAATCTCATGTCCACTTAACTGAAACAAGGTAATTTCATTTCCAAAAGGATCCATTAGGTATACATCTTTTACCCTGATATCGCCTTTTGGCAGTTCATTAATTCGGACACCCCCGGGATTAATAAGTGCGATATCCGCATTTGCCCCATGGCGCAATGCATCTACCATCAGATATCCTACTTGTTCGCGTGAAGTAAAATCAGCTTCGCCTTGTGCCACTACCTCATTCAAGCTAGGGTTATCATTCAATTGATCAACAATCTCGCGGATGCGAAGAGCTTCTTTTCCGTGTTTACCTACCGGAATCAACTCCATATTCCTTGTTAAGCTTCCATCATTTAACAAGCTCATTTTGATAAAACTGGCATGACCAAGCTTGCTACCTGCCTGAGTAATTAAAATATCATTGTGAAGCTGTTCAGTTTCCACCAAGGTATGGGAATGCCCTCCAATGATAAGGTCTACAACTCCTTTTGGGAATTTATTAGCCAATTCCACATCGTTTTCAAATCCAAAATGATTTAAATAAACCAATATATCACTACTATCTTTTAGAAATAAATACTGTAATGCAGTTTCAAAAGGATCGGGAAATTCAAAATCCTTGACATGGTCGGGATGTGTGTCGGGAATACCTCCTTCGTTAATATCCAATACCGATACAAAGCTTATGTCAACACCATTTGGCAGTCGAATGATTTTATAAGGTTTTATAGGGAAAGCTGAATTATTTGCCGGGATGCTGTTCGCACCAATAAAATCAAACTTAGCTTTATGCAATAAATTCGAAAAGCCATCAGGTTTTGAATCATATTCATGATTTCCAACAGCAGATAACTCAAAATCAAGGGCATTCATTAGTTTAATAATGGGCCATCCTTTTTCCGGATATTGGTCATTTACCGGGTTTCCGGTTTGATTATCTCCGCCGGACACCAGTAGCAAATTCGGATAAATCGAACGCAAGCTATCTACTATAAATCCAAGGCGCGGAAAATAACCTATTGAGGCGTGCATGTCGTTAACAGCCAAAATCTCAATCGTTTTTTCTCCTTGAGCAAGCTGTTTTTTAGTTGCTTTGGAACCAATGCCGCAACTTGAAAGAAACAGCATGAAGCCCAGAGCGTATCCAACTAAAAATATTCGTTTTATTTTCATCATAAGGTGTTTTTTATAATCTTTAATTTCGTTCCATCTTTTAGTCTGCCATCGTAATCAAGTGTATTTCCGTACATATCCTTTACTGTTGGCAAAGGATTCGGAATAGCTTTTTTATGCCTGCTGTAATACATCCTCAAGGCATCTATTACACGGGCACCGCTAAAAATTTCCAGTTCTGTTCGATTTACGGTTACTATCATTTTACTATTAGGAGCAGCACTTTTAATTCAAGCGGTTATTTTAATGCATCCACTGCCATTTGAGCTGCCTCGATAGCAGGAAGTGGGGATATTTCGGCACCAACTGCGCCTTTCATCCATAATTGAGGGATAATGCTTCCTTGCGTGAAGGCATGATAAACTTCTTTAGCAAAATCTTTTCCTTTAATATGATTCCCAAACTGAAACTCAATAAGTTGTCCTATAGGATAAGCCGACAGATATAAGGGATAATCTATCATATGCGAATAAATTGCCAAAATTGGCGAGTCTTTACTTCCAAAAACCGGAGCAAAGTATTGATTCCATATATCTATTGCAATTCGATTTACTGCCTTATTTAACTCAGCTGCAGTGGCATTCGGATTGTCATACATCCAACGCCATACATTGATATCGACAAGTGAAACTCCCATTATTTCAAAGTTTGACCATAAATTATCCAAGGCTTCCAAATGGCTAGTCGTTTCATCTTGCTGTTCCATTCCGAGAAGTTCCAAATCACGTGCTTGAAACACAAAAGCCAAAGCTTCGGTAAAGGAAGTATTCGGCACTCCTCTTAGCATATAATAGTCCACATTATGCAAGCTGATTGTTTGCTCAACATTATGCCCAAATTCATGGATTGCAATATTATAACCTTTATAATCCATTCCATTGGCACCAATACGCGTACGCAATCTTGCTTTTTCTGATTTCATTGCTGCGCCCCAAGCATGTCCGGCTCCTCGTGAAGGGTCGACAATTACTTTGGATGCGATACTTGCTGCCGAATCTGCATGAAAGCCCAGTTTCATCAATATATTGGGGAGATCGGCGGCAAACGCATCTTTATTCGGATATTTTTCTTGCAATATTTTATCCAACTTATCGATGTCAAGGCTTGAACGGGTTTTAAAGCCATCATACCAAATATCCCATGGATGCAGCTTACGTCCTAGGCGCTTTTCAATGATTGAAGCCACATCTTTTAACACGGGATGTGAAACCAATTCCACAAAAATCGCTTCAATATCTTCAACAGGGATTTCCATTTCACTTTCAAACTTACGCTGAATATAATTTGGAAAGTTTGGCGAATGAGCATCAATTGCTTGGGTGGCATGGAATAATTTTAAAAGATGTTCGTAACGTGTATCCGGTTCCCTTTCGCTTGCAAGTGTTTGTCCTTCACGACTCAGTGTATTAGTAAAAGGATTCCAATGCACATCTGCATTATTTATGGCATTTTGCGGTATTTGTTGGCGAATGATGCGAAGCATCACCTCATATATTAATGCTTGTTTTCCAAAACCTTTTTTATCTGCATAATTTGCTTTTATCTCATCCCGCAAGCCCCAATGTGAAATCAATTTCATTTCTTTTTTAAACAGTTGATTTCCTTTCTTGTCGGTAAGCTTATCCATTTGAATATTATAGTCCGAGATATACGCATCTGCAGCTGTTACTATTTGTGAATAATCTTGCAAAAGGTTTGCCGGAGTGCGCGAGCTAAACACATCACCCATGCGTGCAAATGCCCACTCTTTCCTTGTCCAATTTTCACCTAATTCGGTTTTTTCAGCCAAGCTGTAAAACGGAAAGTTAAGCATGCTAATAAATGCGATTTTATTGGCAAAAAAGTCTTCACCAAGATGTGCACCGGGACTATAACCTCCGAAAACACGATCAATTGCAAGTATTTCTCCTTCATCCACATGCAAAGGAATTTTCAATCCCACATTCATCTTATTAAAACTACCCCACAGCAATTCAAAATTTTCTTGAAATCTATTGAAAATCAATTCGCGCTCCTCAGAAGTTTTTGCAGAATATGTACTGCACAAATCAGCAAATTCTTGTGCCGAGCCATCTGAAGGCAACCAAAACTTAGAAAGCTGTCTCACCGCACGATCAATGCGCGCATGTTGAGAAACCTCCGACGATTTTTGAAGCTCTGAAATAACTTCACTTAAAAAATCCGTATCTAAAACAGTATTTGCACTTTCAATTTGTTGAGCCGGTAAATGAATGCCAATGCCAACAGTGAGTACAATCAATAGTATCTTTTTCATGCTTTCAGTAATTTAAAAATCAATTTGAGATTGAATTTTTCATTTCGAATGCAGCAAAAGTAGGAAATAAACTGTGACAAATGATTTCTTGATACAACAATCCCCTAGCCTACAGAAATCAAGCTGCAAATAATTCCGTATCTTTATCCGCGAAGAGAAGGAGGATTGAAGATGAATTTACGACAAAAAGAACTTAAAAAAATCGGTTTTAGAAGTGAAAAAGCCATTGAGTTGGCTATGAAGTTGGCACAGGATTTAGCTGAGGAAAGGAATACTGAAGAAGTATTGTCTTTTTTAAAAGCACTTCAGCTTGAACCGGAGAAATATATCAACGACGCACATTGGGGAACTTTGGCTACTTTTTTTGTTAACAGGCAAGAAAAAAGAAAAGCTCGCCAAAAGAAGTCAGCTGCTCCCAGCCCTTATTTCAAAATATATAGCAAGCATCAGATTGATCCTGAGGCTATTCGTCAAATGGAAAACGCGATGCGATTGCCTATCACCGTCAAGGGGGCGCTTATGGCTGATGCCCATGTTGGCTACGGATTACCGATTGGAGGTGTTTTGGCAACCGACAATGCAGTAATCCCCTACGGTGTAGGGATGGATATCGGCTGCAGGATGTGTCTTTCCGTATTTCCGTCACCGGCAAGCAAAATAAAGCAGGACAACAAGCAGATAAAAAAGATTATTATGCAAGAAACCCGCTTTGGATTGGCAGAGTTTAATGATGTCCAAAACCATGAAATAGTTGAAAGAAAAGAGTTTCGTGAAATAAAATTCTTGAAGGGGTTACACAGGAAATTTACTGCTCAACTGGGCACCTCCGGTCATGGGAACCATTTTGTGGATGTGGGTTATGTTGACATAGCCGAAAATTCTGACTTACTTGGATTACAGCCCGGAAAATACTTTGCGGTGCTTACCCATTCCGGTTCACGTAATTTTGGTGCAGAAGTGTGTAAACATTATACGCGTATTGCTCGTGACAAGCTGGGACTCAAGGGAGAAGCAGCACAATTGGCTTGGCTTGAATTGGACTCGGAAGAAGGGCAAGAATATTGGGCAGCAATGAATTTGGCAGGTGATTATTCGCATACCAATCATCGTATTATTCATGATCGCTTGGCAAAAGCATTTGGTGAAAACCCATTAAAAATTTTCGAAAACCATCATAACTTTGCTTGGAAAGAAAAACTCAGCAATGGGCAAAAGGTCATCGTGCATCGGAAGGGTGCCACACCAGCAGCAATTGGCGATATTGGCATTATCCCTGGAACAATGGCTTCTCCCGCATTTATTGTAAGTGGCAAAGGAAACGAAGATTCAATCAGCTCGGCCTCACACGGTGCAGGGCGTGTCATATCCCGTATCCAAGCCAAAAAGACGCTTAGTCAAAAACAAATGAACGATTATTTACAAGAGCAAGGTGTCGAGCTATTAGGAGCTGGATTGGATGAGTCTCCTTTTGCTTATAAAGATATTCATGAAGTAATGGAGCAGCAAAAGGATTTGGTTGACGTACTTGCAAAATTTTATCCGAAGATTGTAAGAATGGAATAAATCCAATCATAACAAGTTGATTATACATCTATTAGCATATAACACAAAAGGGCAGAAAATTCTGCCCTTTTGTATTTTTCATTCAAAAACTCATGTTTATCTATAGTCTTCAACAGGAGTTAAGCTACACATCAGATTACGGTCTCCGTATGCTTCGTCGATGCGTGTTACCGGTGTAAAATACTTATCGGTACGTTGATCTGCCATTGGGAAAGCTGCTTCTTCACGTGTATAGGGGAAGTTCCAATCAGAAGAAATAACCATCTCGGCAGTATGCGGAGCATTTTTGAGGATGTTATTTTCTTTATCTGCTTTTCCTTCTTCAATTGCTGCAATCTCCTTACGGATTAAAATCATTGCTTCAACAAAACGCTCAAGCTCTTCCAGTGATTCACTTTCGGTAGGCTCTACCATCAATGTACCATGCACGGGGAAGGCAACTGTAGGGGCATGGAAGCCATAATCCATAAGCCTTTTTGCAATATCCGTTACCGTAATACCTGCTGTTCTGCTAAACTGATTGCAGTCGAGAATCATTTCGTGTCCAACCATACCGTTATTTCCGGTATAAAGGATTGGGTAATAATCTTTCAGGCGTACACTCATGTAGTTTGCTGCCAAGATAGCAATCTTCGTAGCATAAGTTAAGTCCTTCCCTCCCATCATTTTAATATAACCATAGGATATTGGAAGCACCATTGCACTACCAAATGGAGCAGCAGATACCGCGCGAATAGATTTATCCGTTCCAATCTTCACTACGGAGTGACCGGGCAGATAGGGTGTCAAATGTTTTGCCACGCCAATGGGACCAACTCCGGGACCGCCACCACCGTGTGGGATGGCAAATGTTTTATGCAGGTTGAGGTGGCATACGTCGGCACCAATAAATCCGGGGCTGGTTAATCCAACTTGCGCATTCATATTTGCACCGTCCATATAAACCTGACCACCATTTTCGTGTACTATATTTACGAGTTCGATGATTTCATTTTCAAAAACACCATGCGTAGACGGATAGGTAACCATAATAGCAGCTAAGTTATCTTTATGTTCAACTGCCTTTTTACGTAAATCATCCATATCCACATTACCGTTCTCATCACAGTCAACAATTACAACATCCATTCCGGCCATTACGGCACTTGCAGGATTTGTTCCGTGCGCTGATGAAGGAATCAGACAAATGGTACGATGTCCTTCGCCTTTTTGCAATAAATATTCGCGAATCACCAACAAGCCGGCATATTCGCCACTTGCGCCTGAATTAGGCTGGAAGGTCATTGAGTCAAAACCAGTTATCTCACATAAGTCTTTAGCTAAATCGTCAATCAGTTCAATATAGCCTTCCGCTTGATTAGCAGGAACAAAAGGATGTATATTGGCAAACTCGGGCCAGCTTAATGGAAACATTTCTGAAGCTGCATTTAATTTCATCGTGCATGAGCCCAAAGGAATCATCGTACGATTTAATGCAAGGTCACGATTTTCAAGTTTTTTCATATAACGCATCATTTCCGTTTCGGAATGATAGTTTTTGAATACTTCGTGCTGCATATATTGCGATTTACGCTCAAATTGCTCCGGGAAAGTAGTCATTTTGTTACATTCAACCGGGTCGCAAACAAAGGCTTTAAATGGCTTATCAATAACTTTGGCTACTATTTCCAATATTTGATTTACTTCTTCCAAAGTGACAGTCTCATCCAAGCTAATGCCAAAATGACGCTCATCAATATAACGGAAGTTCATTTGATTTGCTTCGGCAGCTTCACGTAATTGCGTAGTAGTAGCATTTCCGGGCAACTCAAAATGTAAGGTGTCAAAGAATGCATCATTTAACTGACGCACACCCAGCTTTTGCATTTCACTATTCAGGACAGCTGTTAATATATTAATGTGCCTTGCAATATTTTTAATGCCTTCCGGACCGTGATACACCGCATAAAATCCTGCCATGATTGCCAATAATGCTTGTGCAGTACAAATATTTGAGGTGGCTTTTTCACGTTTAATATGCTGTTCGCGTGTTTGCAAAGCCATTCTCAACGCAGAATGATCATTGGCATCACGTGATACTCCAATAATACGTCCGGGGATATTTCTTCTATATTTTTCTGTTGTAGCAAAGTAAGCTGCATGTGGTCCGCCGTATCCCATTGGAATACCAAGTCTTTGGGTTGATCCAAGCACTACATCGGCTCCCCATTCGCCCGGAGGGCTAAGTAAGGCAAGGCTCAATATATCTGCGGCAACGGCTATTTGAATTTGCTGCTCTTTAAGCTTTTGAATAAGAGGCTGATAGTTACAAATATCACCATACTGATCAGGATATTGAAATAAAATGCCAAAATAGCTTTCATCTGCCTCAAAAGTTTCAGGACTTCCTGTTACCACTTCAATATTCAATGGTATCGCACGTGTAAAAATCACGTCTAGTGTGTGAGGAAATACATTTTCAGCAACAAAAAACTTGTTTGCACCGGCTTTTTGTTGGGCTCTGCTGCGTGAGTTAAAGAACATTATCATTGCTTCTGCAGCTGCTGTAGCTTCATCAAGCAACGAAGCATTTGCTATGGGCAATGCCGTTAAATCGGAAACAACCGTTTGAAAATTCAACAATGCTTCAAGGCGTCCTTGAGAAATTTCCGCTTGATACGGGGTATAAGAGGTATACCAGCCCGGGTTTTCAAGGATGTTACGTGTAACTACTCCGGGGGTGATGGTATTATAATATCCCATCCCGATAAAACTTCTAAAAATCTTATTCTTCGCTCCAATTGCCTTCATGTGGTTGATAAATTCAATCTCATTTAGCCCATCGGCAACTTTAAGTGGTTCGGGCAAGCGAATGTTTGAAGGCAGGGTTTTTTCTACCATCTCATCAAGTGAGGACATGCCAATAGCTTTCAGCATGTGATCGACATCGGCCTTACGTGGTCCGATATGACGATGTACAAAGTTATTTGTTATCATATTCTACTAAATATTAATTCGTTAGAAGTAATTTCAGAATCGGATACGGCAAAGCGGAAGCTGCCGTAAAATTGAATGCAAAGTTACAAAATGTTCCTGAATTATTGAATTAAAAAGCCGGGCAAGCTGAAAAGAATAACAAAGGAAGATTTTATGTATTGAAACAGTGACTAAAGCAGCATTATAAGCTAAAAATCAAGCTCCATTTGAACCGATCCGCTTCCTTCTTTTGGCTTAGGCTTTTCAATTGGATCTGATGCTTTATCCGCTTGAACTTCTTTCGTTTTTTGAGGTTCGACTGTTTTAGGTTCTTCCGATTGGGCTACCGGCTTTTCTACTTCAGGCAACACATCAGCCACTTCATCGATTTCGGGCTCATCATCGTCTTCAACGGGCTGTTCAATGACAATAATTTGTTTGATAGGGTTATTTGAAATCCGTTTACCCTTTGCACGAATACTTTTTACGCCGATGAAGTCTGCCACTTCTATTGTTTCATCTTCCGGGAGGCGTCCTTTATCGGTTTCAGCATATTGTATCAACAGCTCGGGCTCATCATCAAAGAGTAGTGTAATAAATTTAGAATCAGGGTGTTCACCAATTAATGAAGTACGCTTTGTGTAAGCAGCATCATCTTCCAGGTTTGCACGCTTGATATAGTGCAAGCCGGTTTCTCCTTCAATATATATAACTGTTAATACGGTTTCGGAATCAAACTTTTGTAATAAAAGCATATCCTCATCAAAGTGGGTTGAAAGATCAAATCCGGTTAAACGGAATTCACCATTCTCCATCACAATGAGTATTTTATCTTCTCCCATAAAGTCGCCAAGGTAGGTCCCTCTTTCATCGGTATTCAATCGTTTTACAATTTCATCATACCAAATGCTAAGGGCTCCTAGGGTGGACACACCGCTTTCGCGCACGGTAACATTGCGTACGCTATGCTTAGTAAGGCGATTCCCTTTTGTTGCTCGTCCTTTAATGCCAATGCTGGCAAAATCGAACTCAAAATTTGTTTTCTTCAACTTCGGGCGTGGCCTAAGCTGTACTCTGACAATTTCGGCTTCACCATTCGGATTGGCGCTAAAATAAATAATTTTTGAGTCCGGATTTCCATAGGTTGCATGATATTCGCGATCACGTGTAATGCTTGTCACGGCAAATCGTTTCACAAAATATGGACCTTGCTTCCCGTCTCTATAAATACAGTTATAAATTGTGCGGTCGTCATTACGACGGAACACATCCACATGGATGATGCCTTTGCCAACAAATGACTTACCCGAAACTTTTGTAACCGAATAGGTCCCGTCTTCCAGAAATACAATAATATCGTCAATATCGGAGCAGTCGCATACATATTCATCTTTCTTCATGGCTGTTCCCACAAAGCCTTCTTCCCTATTGACATAAAGTTTTTCATTATTAGCCGCAACGGCAGCAGCTTCAATGGTATCAAAGCTTCTGAGTTCAGTTTTACGCTCCCGTCCTGCACCGTATTTCTTGCGAATTTGTTCGTAAAACTTAATCGTATATTTAGTTAGATGTATAAGGTGATTACGCACTTCATCCATCTCATCTTCAAGGACTTTGATATGTTCGTCAGCCTTAAAAGTATTGTACTTCGAAATCTTTTTAATTTTAATTTCGGTAAGGCGTATAATATCATCTACTGTGATATCTTGTTTCAATAAATGGCTGAATGGACGTAAACCGATTGAGATTGCTTCCAATACTGCATCCCAGGTTTCACATTGTTCAATATCGCGGTAAATCCTATTTTCAATAAATATCTTTTCAAGCGATGCATGATGCCATTCGGCTTCAAGTTCAGCCAATCGAATTTCAAGCTCTAACTTAAGCAGCTCACGCGTTTGCTCGGTATTGATTTTCAATATTTCACTTACACCCAAAAACGCGGGTTTTCCATCTACAATCACACAAGAGTTAGGTGAAATGGAGATCTCACATTGCGTAAATGCATACAGCGCATCAATCGTTTGGTCGGGCGAGACACCGGGTGCAAGATGCACCATAATTTCCACATCTTGGGCGGTATTATCGTCAATTCTTCGAATCTTTATCTTTCCTTTATCATTGGCAGAGATAATCGAATCAATAAGCCCCCCTGTTGTTGTTGCAAAAGGGATTTCTGTAATAACAAGTGTTCTTTTATCTAGCAAACTGATTTTTGCACGTACGCGAATTCGTCCTCCTCTCAGCCCATCATTATAGCGTGTAACATCCGCCAGACCGGCAGTAGGAAAATCGGGAACAAGCTCAAATTCTTTTCCTTTAAGATGATTTATAGAAGCATCAATCAGTTCATGAAAGTTATGCGGCAAAATTTTGGACGCAAGACCAACAGCAATTCCTTCTACGCCCTGAGCAAGCAAAAGCGGAAATTTCACAGGTAATGTAACCGGTTCTTTATTTCTACCATCGTAGGATGCTTTCCAGTTTGTGGTTTTGGGATTAAATAAAATATCGTTTGCAAATTTCGACAGCCGCGCTTCGATATACCGTGAGGCGGCAGCACTATCTCCGGTTAAAATATTACCCCAGTTTCCTTGGGTTTCCACTGTAAGCTCTTTTTGTCCCAGCTGCACCAATGCATCGCCTATTGATGCATCTCCATGAGGGTGAAACTGCATGGTGTGCCCGATAATATTCGCAACTTTATTAAATCTTCCGTCATCAAGTTGCTTCATTGCATGAAGAATACGACGCTGTACCGGCTTCAGTCCATCGCTAATTTCCGGTACCGCCCGTTCCAAAATCACATATGAGGCATAATCCAAATACCAAGTTTCGTACATACCCGAGATATGCAAAGTCCGGTATTGGTTCGGCTCATTTGGGAGCGTATTTTTCAATTCTTCATCAGATTTCATTATTCAAGCCTTAAATTTATTTCCACAAGCGTATAATAAGAATTTCAGTCAATATAAACAATAATGCCAGAATCAGGAAATAATGATACCATCTTTTAGCACCAAGCATTTGATCTAAATCATTTTCAACCACAATTTTATTTGAATCCAAGAATGTAATTGTTTTAAATTTTTCTTTCAAAAAAGAAGCTATCTCTTCCTCATCAAAATAACGCAGCACGGATTCCGAGCGGTCATCATTCATTGCAAGCAAGCTCAACATTCTATCATTTTCAAACAAGCCATAATGCCCTGCCGGTATTGATTGTGGCGGAATAAACAGTTGCGGCATCCCTCCCAATTGTCGTACAGCGGGGATTAACTCTTCATCATTTTCAAATCCTTTGATACGCAAGGAGCCGGCATCACCAATGCTTTCATTTCCCAATACAATATCCACTTCATTACCGGATATATGATACAAATCTGTTGTTTTAGCTGACAATAATGCCATTCTGTAAAAGACAGGGACGAATAAACTATTGGTCGTAAAATCACTGAACTCAGTATTTAGAGGCATTGCCATTGCATAAACCCTTCCTTTTCCGTATTGTCCGGCCAACAACATCGGATTTCCATTCAATAAATGAATTAATGGCTGTGTGAGCGAGCCGGCAGCAAGTCGTATCGGATAATGTTTGAATACAGTAGGAAAATCGGGATTATCAGGAATTTTCACAAATACATCTCTCAGCAACGGGTGTTGTTGTTCAACATTTAACACCCTGGTTTTTACGGTATCGGCATGTGCCGTATAATCCATCCCATAACCTATTGCAAGAGGTTTCACGGCATCGGCATTTTTTGCTGAAGGGATAATCACCAAACTACCTCCCCTTTCCACAAATTGCTCCAATGCCAAAGTAAGTCCTGAAGGAAGCTCTTCTACTTCATTCAGCAATATCAAGTCATAGCTTTCGAGTGCGCGTATGTCGAGTTGCAAGCGACTGTATGAACTAAATCGGATGTGTTCATCTTCGGAGAACAACAACTCCAGCCAGCTGTTTGGAGCATCTTCAAATACTTCAAGCAGCTGAATTTCGGGACGAATCTCAAAGCTAAAATAAAGTTCATCATCAAAAACAACCGGAAAATCAAGCAATGACAGTTTTGCCGGGTGATAGCCGGGCCTATTAACCGAAAACTGCATGGCTACTTCCATATGGCTGTTTGCCGCTATATCAATATTTGTGACTGCGGCTTGTACCCCTCCCACTTCCAATTGTAAGGGAATGGATTTGGCGTCTTCCTCACCGGAATTACCGATACGTATATTGAGGTTCAGCGGCAGGCCGGCATGCAATACCGGAGATTCAAACCAGCAGCTGTCAATAAAGATATTGTTGGCTATGGTAGGTTCCATGGGAACAACAAAAAGATTCAAGCTGCTATCTGCTTCAATATTTTCCAAATCTACTCCCGAACGTTGTAAATCCGTAAGTAAAAACATCAGCCTGCTATCGGCAGCTTTATCATATTGCAGGGTTTTTGTACGTAGAAATACTTCGCTCATCAGAGCCGGTGGAGCTCCTGCACGCAATTGTTCCACTTCTTGCACAAACTCTGTCAAGCTTAATGAGCGCTGATGTGCGGGTAAAAAATCATTTGTAAACAAATAAAACCGGTTATTCAAGCCAAATTGATGTGCTATTTGCTTTGCAATTTGTCGTGACTGATCTACCAATGACAATTCTGTTCCCGGCAGCTGCATGCTCATCGAATTATCGATATATACATTCACAATATTTTCCGCATCGGGATTAATACTGGTTTCAGCAGCACGATAGGGTTGTGCCAATGCAAAAACAAATGCTGCAATAAACAGCAGGCGACTGAGCAATATAAGCAGGTGCTTTATATTGCGCTTTTTGCTACTCTCTTGTTGAAGACTTTTTAGCAGGCTTACATTACTAAAATACAAAAGTTTATGTCTTCTAAAGTTGAAGAGATGAACAATCACCGGGATTGCAAGGGCAAAAAGCCACCAAAACATTGAAGGATAAAGAAAATGCATTTCTGGATTTTGAGGCACAAAAATAATGATTTCATTTTACAAATGCGGTAGAATACAGCAATGATAAAATAAAAAGAGGCTGCTCCATGTGGTGCAGCCTCTTCAACTATTTGTGTTTTAACATCTTAGACAACACCTTGATCCATCATTGCATATGCAACTTTAAGGAATCCTGCTACGTTAGCACCTTTCACATAGTCGATATGACCATCTTCTTGCGTACCATATTTCACACAAGCAGCATGGATATTTACCATGATTTGATGTAATTTCTCATCCACTTCTTCGCGAGTCCAGCTCAGCTTCAACGTGTTTTGTGACATTTCGAGACCTGAGGTTGAAACACCACCTGCGTTTACTGCTTTACCCGGGGCAAAGCGAATCTTATGCTTTTTAAATACGGAAATTGCTTCAGGAGTACAGGGCATATTTGCAACTTCAGCAACCATCCAACAGCCTGCAGCCATCAGATTTTCAGCATCTTTTTCATTTAATTCGTTTTGGGTTGCACAAGGCATTGCGATATCACATTTTACTTCCCAAGGACGTTTTCCTGCATAGAATGTGGCATTCGGATATTTCTCAGCGTATGGGCTTACGATATCTTGGTTCGAGGCACGCAATTCAAGCATATAGTCGATTTTATCGCCTGAAACACCATCCGGGTCGTAAATATATCCGTCAGGACCTGAAATGGTCAATACCTTACCGCCTAATTCATTAATTTTTGAAACGGCACCCCAAGCTACGTTACCAAAGCCTGAAACGGCAAAGGAATGTCCTTCAACTTTTTTACCCATGGTTTTCAACATTTCTTCAACAAAATATACTGCACCAAATCCGGTAGCTTCAGGACGGATAAGTGATCCACCCCAGTTGAGTCCTTTTCCTGTAAGAACACCTACGTGCTCCATAGTTAATTTTTTGTACATTCCGTAGAGGAAACCAATTTCTCTGGCTCCTACGCCAATATCTCCGGCAGGAACGTCAGTTTCGGGTCCGATAATTCTCCAAAGCTCCAGCATATAGGACTGGCAGA
>CAZDWA010000010.1:0-48835 GCA_964509065.1 uncultured Lentimicrobiaceae bacterium | reverse complement strand
AGATTTTCTAATGACATTCATTAGGAATAAAGACCTAATGAACTTTTTGGGTTTAAAGCTTTATCCGGAGCTTTCTACTAAGATTATTTCACGCAATCGAACACCTTGATATATAGCTATATACGGCCCAGGTTCATCCCGAAAACTTTCGGGAGGTGGGCACATCCATTTAAGAGGATTCGTTTGAGTCCTCTTTTTTTGTGTTATGTCATCTGTTTGTTACATCCTTTATAGCCCAAGCCTTGACCGTTATTATATCGGCGCAAGTCGCGATGCTGTTTCTGTACGTTTAGCTCGGCATAATTCGGGTTATTATGGTTCTAAAAGTTTTACCTCAAAAGCTTCTGATTGGGAGCTGTATTTTGAACTGCAGGCTGATGATTATTCTCATGCGGTACGCATGGAACGTTTCATTAAATCAATGAAAAGCCGTAAATACATTGAGAATTTAAGGCTTTATCCGGAGCTTTCTATTAAGATTATTTCAGGCAATCGAACACCTTGATATATAGCTATATATGGCCCAGGTTCATCCCGAAAACTTTCGGGAGGTGGGCACATCCATTTAAGAGGATTCGTTTGAGTCCTCTTTTTTTGTGTTGAATTTTCTACTATTGAACACATTTTCTTTTAAGAACTTGAAATTTTAATTAATCCCGTTAAATTTGTATTTTTAAACTCGAATTGATTGAAACATAGCACTGAAAAGGACTTCCTGATTTATTGTTATGGTAAAACCATGAGTAGTGTTTGCAAAAACAACATATTATTCTGCATTTATTCTGATGTTTTGTATACATCTGATGACCTCAGATTTGTACTCTCAAATTATTTTACCAACTGATAGCACTACTCATGAATTAATTGTATATGTAGTGCATGAACCGGGGAAAATTCAATGGAAGAACCCTTCGAAATTGCTTAAAAGCAGTCTGAAAAGTTGTTTAAAAGCTTCCATACGCAAAGATCCTTACCGCATTGGCCATACTGTGATACAATTAAAATCTCCAATCCTCGATTCTGCTCAGTATTTTGGTGTTTACTGCAAAGAGTTGCATGAACAAAAACAACTTATAATTAAAGAAAAAGTGGGTTTGGGAATATTAGCTTATAGTCTTTTGGGTGAATTGGAGTCATCTGCACGAATTAAAACAAACATTGATTTTTATCAAAAGAAAAATGAACTTCGATTTATTCGATTTTATATAAATGCTGAGGCTGCCCAACGAATAATGGAGTTTGTAGATTATTATACAGCTACAAATGAATATGGGTTTTCTCCTTCGGAGATTTATAATGGCGCGCTTGACCCAATATATAGAAATGAAGGCTCTGGTTGCACTTCTTTTGTTATTGCTATCTTGGATTTAATCAATATACTACCTGAAGATGCGCGAGACCAATGGCTTGTTGATGTGAATATCCCAATGGAGCTAATTGGAGGTGAGCTTAATAATAACAGAAAAGTGCGCTTGATGAAAGTAATCGGTTCAAAAAAATGGCATAGTGGGGAAGGGGTTGAAGGACAAGATTATGCAAAGTTTAAAATTTTTAGTCCTTCCAAAATGTATCATTGGATTAATGAAAAGTATATTCAAAATGATTCCCTATACATGGCTGATATTGAAGAAAATAGCATTGGAGTAAAGATGGATGTACGACATATTCAATTTGACAATCAAGATATGTTGCGCATTCGAAATGATACAACATTTTTGATCAAACACTATTACTCTCGTCAAGTCATACAGCAAGATGAATAGGATAATCAAAGTTGCTAAATGTCGATGGGAAAACTGTGGCTATAAATAAAAAGGAGGCTACTTTTATAGAGCAGCCTCCTTTTAGTTGGAAGTGTGATAATACAAGTTCTTGTCTTAAATCAATTTTGTCTTAAAATTTTAAAGTGATGCCTAGGTTCAGGTAGGCAATTCCATAGCCCAGCTCTGCCAAGGCTGCAAAGTTGTTAGAAAAGTAATACCTGCCACCAATATAAAAAGCAGATGCCAAAGAAGAGGAAGATGAATTAAGTAAGGTGCCTCCTGACCAATCGCCAAATTCTTTTGCGCTTACAATTCTATAACCTAGCATTAATCCGGCATAGGTATCTAATTTTTCTACAGCAGGATAATGTAATGCCCCTCTGGCTCCCAGGATGAAGTTAGTATAATCCCATCCATAACTGCCGCCATACCATGAAGACTCATATCTAGCTGAAGCATAGCCTATATAGCCGCCTACACCTAAATTAAGACCTTCCACATCAAAAAGGTCGTCCACTGCACCAAACTCCAGTGAAGCTGAAATAGGAGGGATTTTAGAGCTGTAATAACTCCCTACATATAATGTCGATCCTAATCCAATACTTAGGTTTAATGCTTTGTCACCTTTGTTAAAGGTGCTTTCTTGTGCAAAAACACTTGCAATGGCAAATAAAAATACTGTAACAAGTAAAAATTGTTTTTTCATAAATACGTTGTTTTAAATAAATAAATAGTAAAATTTGTTAGAAGAACGGCAATAGTTCTATTTGTTTTTTACTCAAAACAGCAAATGTAGGTTTTTGATTGGTACTTCAAAATCCAACACAAGTTTTATAACTTAATATTAACATAAAAACATTTAATAAACCTTAATTTGTCAAAAGGTTTATTGATTAGGAAGGCTTAATTGACTGATGAGCAGTTTATTGCGTGATTTTTCTGTCAATCTCGTTCACAAACTGTCTAAAGGTCTTATCCGTGTCAATTAAGTTGGAAACAGTTTTGCATGCATGCAGTACAGTGGCATGATTTTTATTTCCACACTGAAGACCAATTGCAGCAAGCGATGATTTGGTATGCTTCTTAGAAAAATACATTGCTACTTGGCGTGCTTGTACAATTTCTCTTTTACGTGTTTTTGCATTAATCTGTTCCAGTGGAAGCCCGAAATGATCGTATACAATTTTTTGAATGTAATCGATTGACACTTCTTTAACAGAGTGTTTCACATAATTATCAATCATTTTTCGTGCAAGCTCAATTGTAATCGGCTTTTTATTTACGGAAGAATGCGCTAAAAGTGAAATAAGCACTCCTTCCATTTCACGTATGTTGGTAGTTATTGTATGTGCCAGATAATCAATCACATCTTGTGGTATGCTAAGCCCGTCGTTATAGGCTTTACGTTTTATTATCTCCACTCTTGTTTCAAAATCGGGCAGACTTAAATCAGCTGTTAATCCCCATTTAAAGCGGGATAATAAACGAGGCTCCATTCCTTTCAATTCCACGGGTGGCTTGTCACTGGTAATGATGATTTGTTTGCTGTTTTGATGTAAGTGGTTGAAAATGTGAAAGAAAATATCCTGTGTCTTGTCTTTGCCAGTTAAAAACTGAATATCGTCAATGATTAGCACATCAATCATTTGATAGAAATGCACAAAATCATTTTGATTATTGTTACGTACCGATTCGATATATTGCTGTACAAACTGTTCTGTTTGTACATATAATACAGTTTTATTCGGGAAATTATTTTTTGTTTGCAAACCGATGGCATGTGCTAGATGCGTTTTTCCTAAGCCTGTTGCACTAAATAACAATAATGGATTAAAAGCAGTTTTTCCGGGATTTTCGGCTACGGCAAAACCTGCAGAACGCGCAAGACGGTTGCAGTCACCTTCAATAAAACTATCAAATGAATAAGATTCTACCAATTGCGATTCAACCTTAATCTTTTTAAGGCCGGGTATTATAAATGGGTTTGGGATTTCTTTGTTAGCACCGCGATTCAAATCTAAAGGCATGGTCACATAAGGGTTGTGAACCGCTTTTTGGTTTGTCGGATAATTTATGGCATAGGGTCCTGAATCACTGAAACTGTTATCGACTATGATACTGTACTCCAATCTGCCTTCGGCACCGAGTTCTTTTTTTATTGTTTTGCGTAGAAGTGTGATATAATGCTCCTCTAACCACTCATAAAAAAATTGACTGGGTACCTGAATGGTTAATATTTTGTTTTCGAGCTTAATGGGTACAATTGGCTCAAACCAAGTTTTAAAGCTTTGATCGTGTACGTTATCTTTAATAAATGTCAGGCAGTTTTTCCATACCTGAAGGTGATCTCTGTTCATTCTATTGAGAATCAATACGTTAGTAAAAATTGTTCGGCAGCATGACTACTGCATTTTCCCAAAGTAACTGATTATGTTTTGGTTAGCTTCTTTTCGAAGCGTCATTTTCTTTTCAACAAAAATGAATAAAAGAAAGTGAAAAAAAAATAGTTTTTAGGGTTGACTTTTAACAATGTTCGTCGTATATTAATGGCGGAATCATCCGAAAACGGATAGCGGCTCGCTTAATGTATTGCCATTAAAGCGCTTCGATGATTTTTATGTCAAGCCCGTAAATATTTTTAAATTTTTCAAATATGTTATTTGAGTGATTTTTTCTGCAATTTATTTCAAAATAACAATCAAATTCAAATTTCGGATTGAGTTGTTGCAGATTTTCTTCTTTCATTATACGCGAAACTTCATTCATTAATGTGTATGGAAATTGAAGTGAAAAAGTCACATCGATTGTTTTTTCTTCAATTATTCCATTTGCAAGTGCATCTCGAGCGGCTACTTTATACGCGTTTGCCAAGCCCCCCACACCTAATTTTGTACCTCCAAAATATCTAATTACTACAATAAGGGTGTTTGTGAGTTCATATGAATAGATTTGATTCAAAATGGGTTTTCCGGCAGACCCGGATGGCTCCCCGTCATCATTTGCACGAAACATAGATTGATCCGTACCAAGTACCCAAGCATAACATTGATGGCGCGCATCGTAATATTTCTTTTTAAGCTCCGCCAAAATCTCCTTTATCTCATCTTCCGTTTCAACGGGATAAGCCAATGAAATAAATTTACTGCCCTTCTCCTTGTAAAGCCCTTCGGAAGGCTTTGTCAACATTTTATAAGAATCGCTCGCTTGCTTATCGCTATCTGTCATGTTTTACATCATTTTTAATACTTACCTAGCTAGTTCATCAGTTCGTAACGTATTGATAACATTATGAATTGGTGAATTATGCAGCTTAAGTGTAGAATCTTGTTTATACATTTAGTCCACCCAAAATTTGCAGCGAAAGATACAAAAAAATAGCCTTCTTGCTAAGCTGCTTAATTCATGTATTTAATTTTGAGAAATTTTCAGGCAGGAGGTGTGAAGCTGTAGCCAACTACTGCGAACAACTCATAACGTAAAAATTGCCAAAATTAAATCAAAATTCATTTTATAATAATCACTTTTTTAATTATCACAGAAGCCAACTAATGAAGTGATCATAAGCTCATTACGATAAGATTAGCTTGACAAGCTTAAGAATTGGTGAATTATGCAGGCTAAAGTGTATCATATTTGTTCATTCGCTTTAGATCACAACTAATTCATTTTAGCATCTGATATTTTAATTGTTGCTGTAACTTTTGGAATACATTGCTCGTCACAATACAAAAGGCATAAATTTTAATAAATAATGATAATCATGAAAAGAATCAAGATTTACAACCTAGGATTTGCTTTTATACTTATGTTTTTTGCTGCTTCAATTTCGCAACAAACATTTGGACAAGCAGTTCAATTTAATGAGAAAAAGATAATAGATACTGAAGCTTTTACGGGAGTTGAAGCGAATGGCGCACTAAAAGTTCAGCTAATACAAGCTGATGTGTTTCAGGTATCTTCTGAGGCGGAAGCTGTTGATAAAGGCACTTTAAATGTGGAAGTTCGTGACAATATTTTACACCTGAATGCCATATCGCGGCAGCATAATGTCCCTACGGTTTTAGTGATGGCACCTGATTTTACCAAATTAGCAGCCAATGGTGTGTCTCAACTCGAATCCATAGAAATGTTGCATTTGAATAAATTACAAATACAAACGGAAGGTGCTGCAAAAATAATACTGGAACTTACTGCAAATGAATTAGAAACAAGAGTAAATGGTGCCGGTGAAGCGATTTTACGAGGTGAAGTGGATTTCCATAAAGCAGAAGTAAGTGGTGCATCTAAACTTTCGTCTAAAGATTTGGAAACGAAATCAACAAATATTGTATGTAGCGGGGCTTCTGTATCGTATATTAATGTGAAAGAACAACTTCGAGGAGAAATAAGCGGTGTTGCAAAATTGAATTATGATGAAGAACCAGCTGTTTTAAAAGAAATGAAGGACAGCCGCCCCAAAAGTCAAGGTAAAGGCTCTTCTGATTCGGTTACTATCAATCTTGGTAATATGAAAGTGAAAGTGATTGAGGGTGATTCCACAGTTATAGAAATTGGTGCAAAGAAAGTGGTGGTAGATGATGCAGGAAACGTAAATGTATCTAAAAAATCAAAAAAGAGCTCGCGTTTTGAAGGACACTGGCAAGGCTTGGACTTGGGGATTAACGGGCTTTTAACCCCCGACTTTTCTTTTGATTATCCTCCGGCAGAAAGTTATTTGGATCTGCGCTACGAAAAGAGTATTGCGGTGAACCTCAACATTTTCCAGCAAGATATCCGGTTCAATAAAAAGGGAAATTTTGGATTAGTAAGTGGTTTAGGCTTAAGCTGGAACAATTATCGATTTAATGAAGATGTACTCTTGCAAAATGAAAACCAAAAGCTATCGGGTTATTTTATTGAGGGTGCCAGCGTGCGTAAGAGTAAGCTTACCAATACATATTTGACAATTCCCTTATTAATTGAGATCCAAAGTAATTCAAACAAAAAATCGGATAAATTATTTCTTTCTGCGGGAGTGGTTGCCGGCTGGCGCTTTCTGTCACACACTAAACTATACTTCAACGATTCCAATCGTGCATATGATTTAATTGATCCGGCAAGCGGATTAATTGTTGGCTCAGGAAATACGCCTTCTGCCAGAAGACGAAATATTGTAAAAGATTTTGGAGGTTTTCAACAAAATCCATTTAAGGTGGACTTGAGTGTACGTGCGGGCTGGAGCTTTGTGCAAGTGTTTGCAACTTACTCAGTTACTCCTCTTTTCATTAAAAACCGAGGACCGGAACTTTATCCTTTCTCCATAGGAATTTCGATTAGCACAAATCAATAGCAATATAACATAAACGGCAAAAAAGCAGCTTTCGTTTGAGGCTGCTTTTTTGTTTATCCGCGTTTCGGACGGAAAATAAAGCTTGTACTCTTCGGCTAGCTAAATCTATAGTATCTTTGAAAAAAAGTAAACCCGATTTGGGTCATTCTGATAAACTAAAGTGTTGTAAATCATGAAGAATATAATAGGATTAGCTGTATTATTCTTGTTTTTTATACAGCAATCATTTGCACAAGTTATAACTGTGGAGCCGGCTTTCCCTACTGATTTAGATGAAGTTGTTATTACATTTAATGCTGCTGAAGGTAGTGCCGGTTTAGCCGGATATACAGGGGATGTATATGCTCACACAGGTCTTATCACGAATAACAGCACAAGTGGTTCCGACTGGAAATACGTGGTTTCAGACTGGGGAGTGAATATCCCAAAAGCTAAGCTGACCCGCATTGCAACAGATTTGTATACACTTAATATCGGACCGGATATACGCACTTATTATGGCGTCCCTCAAGGAGAAATAATTGAAAAGCTGGCTTTTGTCTTCCGTAGTGCCACGCAAGTAAATGGTTCATGGCTTGAAGGAAAAACAGCTGAAGGAGGTGATATATTTTATGAAGTTTATGAAGCCGGCTTGCAGGTTTCAATCATACAACCGGATCAAAAGCAACTTTTGGTTGAACCTTACGAACACATAGCTGTTAAGGTAGTTTCAAATATGGCGGATTCCACTGTTTTGACACTTAATGATATTCCGTTGGTATCCACTACACAAAACTCTATAACCCATACTATCATAGCTGAAGAAGAGGGCTTGTTTATTGTAAAGGCAACAGCATATGCGAATCATGAAACTGCTGTGGATTCATTTATGTTTTTTGTTCGACCCCCGCTCACAATCGAAGAAGTGCCGGAAGGAATTCGTGACGGAATAAATTATATCAATGATTCCACGGTAATACTTTCACTGTTTGCACCTTATAAAAACTATGTATTTGTTATTGGGGAGTTTAATAATTGGAGTTTGGGTGTCGAAAATTATATGAAGCGAAGCCCTGATTCTCAGCGATATTGGCTGCAATTAAATGGGTTAGAAGCCGGCACTGAGTATGCTTATCAATATTTCATAGATAATACACTTCGAATAGCCGATCCTTATGCGGATAAGGTCCTGGATCCATGGAATGACCATTATATAAGTGAAACGACTTATCCAAATTTAAAAGCTTATCCGGCAGGAAAAACCATGGGTATTGTGAGTGTATTTCAGACCGGGCAAGAAGAATTTAACTGGCAATATCCTGATTTTACGCCTCCAGCAAAAGAAGATTTAATGATTTATGAGCTGCATATTCGCGATTTTGTGGCTACACGTGCAATTAAAACTGTGATGGATTCTTTGGACTATTTGCAAAGACTGGGAGTTAACGCTATCGAGCTGATGCCAATAAATGAATTTGAAGGCAATGATTCATGGGGTTATAATCCCTCCTTTTATTTTACAACTGATAAGGCTTATGGCACCAAAGATGATTATAAGAGATTCATTGACGAATGCCACCGACGTGGAATCGCAGTGATATTGGATGTGGTTTTAAATCACGCTTACGGTCAAAACCCGATGGTGCAAATGTATTTTGACCCTAGTGCGGGGAATGGGGGACAGCCATCAGCTCAAAATCCGTGGTTTAATCAAAGCTGTCCTCATGAGCCTTGGTGTTGGGGCTATGATTTTAACCATGAAAGTGTGCATACACAAGCTTTTGTTGATCGCTTCAATAGCTATTGGCTGACTGAGTTTAAGGTGGATGGTTTTCGCTTTGATTTTACAAAAGGATTTACAAATGTGCAAACGGGAAACCAAGGATGGAATTATGATGCAGCCCGTATTACAATATTGAAAAGAATGGCTGAGCATATATGGACTGTTAATGAAGATGCCTATGTCATACTCGAACATTTTGCGGATAATGCCGAGGAAAGAACCTTGTCGGCTCATGGAATGATGCTTTGGGGAAATATGAACCATGCATATAATCAGGCAACCATGGGTTATCAGTCCGAATCTGATTTTTCGGCTGTTTCGTATAAAAAACGAGGCTGGAACAGTCCACATCTCATCGGATATATGGAAAGTCATGACGAAGAGCGCCTTATGTACAAAAATATTACGTACGGAAACCAATCCAATACACACCATAATGTGCGTGCACTTGATATTGCCGTCAAGCGAAATGCTGCTGCGGCAGCCATGTTTTTTCTGGTGCCCGGTCCTAAAATGATTTGGCAGTTTGGCGAACTTGGCTATGATGTGTCCATCGACTATCCTTGCAGAGTATGCCCGAAACCAATTCGTTGGGAATATCAGCAGGATTGGGACAGACGTTTGTTGTATAATTATTATAAAAGCCTTATTACAGTCCGTAATTCTCATCCTGTATTCAAAAGCAATGATTTTGTGCTGAATGCTTCTAGCCTGCAGAAGAGCCTGCATTTGTTTCATGAAGATATGTCCGTTGCCGTGCTGGCTAATTTTGATGTAGTGCGTAAAGAAATAAATCCCCAATTTTACTTTACCGGAACCTGGTATGAGTATTATTCCGGTGATTCACTGCTTGTTACAGATGTAAGTGACCCCATAAGTTTACGCGCAGGCGAATTTCGGATATATAGCAGTAAAAAGCTTGAACAGCCGGATTTTGTGGGCTTGGAAGAGCTGATTTTAAACCATAATACAAGTTTGAAAGCCTATCCAAATCCGTTTACTAATGAATTTGAAATCCATTTTGAGGCAGAGACTCCTTCAAACTACCAAATTGATATAGTGGACTTGCTTGGAAGGCAGCAGGGAAATATCTTTGAAGGTTATCTGGAGCGTGGTTCCCATTACTTTACGATTTCAAAAGAAGCAATGAATTCCAACGGAATATATCTTGTTCGTGTAAATGATGGGCAATTTATGCAAATTGTAAAAGTAGTTCGGCAAGATTAATAGATTCAATTAATCGATTATTTTGCCCTCCGGATTTAAAGCTTTGCCATAAAGCGTTCCTTGTTAATAATAAACCGCTTATGCGTTCCTTTTCCGATAAGCTGTTCGTTATCCCATACATTTATTTCAAAACTCAGCTGACGACCATCCACTTCGGTTAATTCACTTTTACAGCGAATTTTAGCTCCAACAGGAGAGGCTTTCAGATGTTGTACATTGATTTCTGTTCCTACCGTAGTATCCGATTCTTCCAATAAATGCTCGACACTTGTCATGGCGGTATATTCCATGAACGCAATCATAGCCGGTGTGGCAAATACTTCTAAGGTGCCGGATCCATAGATCGTTGCAGTATCTTTTTCACCTACATACATTTCTTTTTCAAGCTGCAGCCCCGGAATTAATTCTGTTTTACCCATATTTTAAATTATCAAAACTAATCAATGAAATGAAGATTGACCAATTGTTTAAGATCCGGATGCAGACTTAATGCCACCGGACAATTTTTGGAGATATGTGTAAGCAATCGTTTTTGCTGTTCCGTAAACGATTGTTCAAACTTAATATCAATATGTATTTCACTGATTCTACGTGGATTACTTCCCATAACCTTAGTGACTTCTGCTTCGGCTCCGTCAATGCTAAAGCCTTGTTCCTGAGCAGATATGCCCATGATGGTAAGCATGCAGCCTGCAAGAGAGGAAGCTGCCAAATCGGTTGGAGAAAAGACTTCCCCTTTGCCTTTATTATCAACCGGTGCATCGGTTAAGATGGTAGTTCCGGATGCCAAATGGGTCATCTCGGTGCGTAAATCCTTTGTATAAACAACTTTAAAGTTTGCCATATGAATAAAATTTGCACAAAAGTAGTATAAAAAAAGCCCTCCGATTCACATCGGAAGGCCCAAACCAAATTAAAACAAAACGTTAAGGTAAGTATGTTGTTTTTTAAAGATTAGTCTTACTATTCTTTGTCTTTGCATTCTTTCTTCTCGTCGCATTCTTTCTTCTCATCACATTCAGCTTTTGTTGCTGCTGTGGCTTTGCTGCTGCAGCATGAGCTCTTTAGCTGTTTGTCGGCTTTCTTGCCTTCTTCTTTCTTTTTATTGTCATCGCTGCTGACAAGCTCGGTAGTTACTGAATTTGTAATGGCTGCGTATGCGCTGCTAACCCCTATACCGGTAAATACAAAAAGGGCTAAAATGATTAATGTCTTTTTCATGGCTTAATTAATTTTAATTGTTTAGCTGAGCCAAAAGTAATGCAGGATTTTACTTTATTTGTTAATCGTTCGTTAATTGCAGTTAATGAAAAGTTAAAAGATTGTTTTAAGCTCAAAAATCGAAGTTTTGTAGTGCTTTTAACAGTTTTTGTTTGTTAAGATGTTGTTAAAAGATGGTTTTACTTCTTTCTTATAAGTAGATTTGTAAAGCAAACATAAAAAAATATGACCAAAAAAGGCTTCAAATGGCTGATTGTTTTAACCGCACTTTCGTTGATGGGTGTTATTTTTATGCAGCTTTATTGGATTCGTAACGCACTTTTATTGCGAGAAGAGCAGTTTTCGGCTCGTGTTGATTTAGCTGCCAAAATGGTGGTGAACCGTTTAATGGATATAAAACCTTACACCGAATCAAAAGAGGATGTGCCTACAGCTAAGTCTTTAAATAATGCCATAAATACGACTTTGTTAGATTCTTTACTGCGTATGGAACTGGGCTGTTTGCGGATTTCAGGAGGTTATCAATATGTTGTGTATAAGCGCACCAATTCGGAGCTTATCATGGGAAATGTGGATGAATTGACCAATGAATTGCTCTTTTCAAGGCATCAACAAAGTCTGGAGGCAATTACCAATTCGGTAGATTACTATTTGACGCTTTATTTTCCTGCTAAAAAAAGCTCCATGTGGATGTGGTTTTTCTGGTGGTTGCTCTTGTCAGCATTATTTTCGTTGGCAGTGATATTAAGTTTTTATTATACCGTACGAACGGCATGGCGACAAAAGCGATTATCTGAAATAAAAAGCGACTTTATTAATAATATGACCCATGAATTTAAAACGCCAATTGCTACTATTTCCATCGCATCTGAAATGCTGCTGAGGGAAGAAGTAAATGCCGATACACATAAAACCATCAAATATGCCCATATCATTTTAAATGAAAATCAACGATTGCAAAAAATGGCTGAACAAGTGCTGCAAAGTGCTAGTTTAGAGAAGAGTGACATGAAATTATCGCTGCGCCAGATAGATATGAATGAGTTGATTCGAGAGGTAGCGGATAGTTTTCATTTACGTGTAGAAGAAAAAAATGGTGAATTGGATCTTGATTTGAAAGCCGAAAATCCACTCATATGGGTAGACCCAAATCAAATGGCGTATGCCTTGACAAATTTACTGGATAATGCAGTGAAATACTCTCCTGATCAACTGAATATCAAGCTTCAAAGCTGGACGGAATCCAACAAAATGTTTATTCGAATTCAAGATCAAGGAATCGGAATTTCTGGAGAAGACCAAAAGCATATTTTTAAAAATCTGTATCGTATTCCTACCGGAAATCGGCATGATGTAAAAGGATTTGGAATAGGTTTATTTTATGTTGAAAAGGTTATTTTAGCCCATGGTGGGAAGATAGCTGTTGACAGCTTACCTTCTAAGGGAACAAAATTTACTATAACTTTACCGATTGAAAAACAAAATATAATTTAATACAATGATGAAAAAGCAGTCATTTAAACTCTTGTTGGTGGAGGATGATCCGAATTTACAAATGGTGTTACAGGATTATCTTGAGCTCATGCAATATGAGGTTGTTAGTGTTTCAGACGGCGAAGCAGGCTTAAAAGCTTTTCGATCGCATGATTTTGATATCTGCATTTTGGATATCATGCTGCCTGTGATGGACGGCTTTGAATTGGCTGCGGCAATTCGTTCCGAGAAAAAAAGTGTTCCAATTATTTTTCTGACTGCCAAAACAATGAAGGAAGACCGTGTGAAGGGCTTTTTGCACGGCTGTGACGATTATATCACCAAACCATTTAATACGGAAGAGTTGGATGTGCGCATAAAAGCTATATTACGCCGTTGTTCAGCACGTTATGATGCGCTTGTCACCGAAGAAGCCAGCCGCATAAAGCTGGGGAAATATATATTTAACACATCTGAAATGCAGTTGATTTCGGATTCATCCACACAGCCCCTTACACGAAAGGAAGCTGCTTTATTGCAACTATTGAGCGAAAATCGCAACAAATTATTGGAACGTGAATTTATTCAAACACAAATTTGGGGTGATACAGACTATTTTATCAGTCGAAGTCTTGATGTATTTATTACCAAACTCCGAAAATATCTTAAAGACGATTCATCGGTTCAGATAACCAATGTTCATGGTACGGGTTTTATGTTAAAGGTAGACGAAGAAACGAAATAAGCCGTCTCAATTAATCGAATTAATCCTTTGCACTTAATCTGTCAAGCGTCTGTTGAATCAGCTTTTCCATATAAGGGCGGTAGTCACTCACAAACTCTTCGCTCACACGATTGGCAATAATCACGCTTATAGTTAATGCCTCATGCCCAAGCATGCTGCTAAGCCCGTAAAGAGCTGAGGATTCCATTTCAAAATTGGTTATTTTATGCTCATTATATCTAAAGGTTTCGATGCGTTTGTTCATCTCAGGATATGCCATTTTAAGCCGTAAAGCCCTTCCTTGAGGCGCATAAAATCCCGGAGCGGTAGCCGTAATACCTTGTTGGTAATCAAAAGCTAATTTTTTTAGCAGTTCATCCGATCCTTTCACCATATATGGGCAAGGTAATTTTTTGCTCCACTGCATATGTGCTATAAAAGCATTTGTGGCATCATGTGCAATATGCTGTTCACTTCCTTGGTAAAAATACAATAGCCCATCAATGCCAAGCGCATATGAGCCGGCTATATAGCTTTCTCCTACGGCAATGTCTTTTTGTAGTGCACCGGATGTTCCAAGTCGTATGAACTTTAATTTGCGATGCGTGGCTTTTTGTTCCCTCTTTTTAAGGTCAATATTTGCCAATGCATCCAATTCATTCAATACTATATCAATATTATCTGTTCCCATGCCGGTTGAAAGTACGCTTATGGGAAATCCTTTATATGTTCCTGTATGTGTGATGATTTCACGATTGGTAACTTGTACATCAATCTTGTCGAAGAAAGCCGAAACAATTTTTACGCGATTGGGGTCCCCAACTAAAATAATGGTATCTGCAATTTGTTCAGGAAATAAGTGCAAATGATATACAGAACCGTCTTTGTTTAAAACAAGTTGTGAATCAGGGATTTGTCGTTCATGCGTTTTCATAATCTTCATGCCGTTGGAAAAGTGGCAAAGATAATACATTCCAAAACAGTGAATTGTTCAATTTATTGAAAAAATATGTCATCTGTAAGATTCAGCGTACATTTGCAAAGCTAAAATGTGCATAATTCATGCTGTTTTTTATAGTGCTTCAATCATTTTTAGACTGCTAAAAGCTAAAACCATATGACACATAAAAAAAATAAAGCCGAAATCATTTCCATTGGAGATGAATTACTTATTGGTCAAGTAGTAAATAATAATGCTTCATGGATGGGTGAGCAACTATTTTTGAACGGCTTCACTTTACAATGGGTTACTACAATTGGTGATAACGAAGAAGATATCCATAGTGCAATACAAATTGCCGTACAACGTGCTCAATTTGTGTTTTTAACCGGCGGGCTTGGTCCTACAGCTGATGATTTAACCAAACCGGCGCTTGCCAATTTTTTTCATGTGGATTTGAAATTTAACTCGGATGCTTTTCATCAAATAGAGGAGCTGTTTGCATTACGAGGCTTTCCTGTTACAGAAAGGAACCGTTTGCAGGCAATGTTGCCTTCCAATTGCAAACCGATTAAAAACCGAAACGGTACTGCAGCCGGTATGTGGTTTGAGCACAATGAAAGTATTATTGTTTCTATGCCGGGTGTTCCTTTCGAGATGAAGCCCATGTTTTCTGAACAGATTTTACCTGCTTTAAAGCGAGAATTCTCTTCGCTGACATATCGATTTAAAACCATAATGACTTCCGGTGCCGGCGAATCCTTTTTGGCAGATATCATTCAACACTGGGAGGAGTCATTGCCCTCAAACATTAAACTGGCTTATCTGCCTCAGCCCGGCATTGTTCGACTTCGCCTTGGAGGTTATGGTGCCGAGCCTGAGCTAGTGGAACAGGAATTGGAAAAGCTTAGCCTCGAGTTGAAGAATTTACTGGAGGTATATGTATATGGACATGATAATCAAATGCTGGAGGAGGTGGTGGGGAATTTCCTGAGGCAAAATGGCAAAACTATCGCTACAGCTGAAAGCTGTACAGGTGGATATATCTCACATTTAATCACAAGCATTCCGGGCAGCTCGGCTTATTTCAAAGGGGGTGTGGTAGCCTATGCCAACGAAGTGAAAGAAGATGTATTAAATGTATCGGCTTCTATATTGAAGCTGCATGGTGCTGTAAGTCGCGAGGTGGCAGAATCTATGGCTGTTGGCGTACGAGATTTGATGAAGTCAGATTATGGGTTAGCTGTAACCGGTATAGCCGGACCTGATGGAGGGACAAAAGAAAAACCTGTGGGTACTACCTGGATTTCCGTTGCGTATGAAGGGGGAATTTACTCACAAAAATTTCAGCTGGGCGAGGAAAGGGGAAGAAACATCAGAAGAGCGGCCTTAGCGGCTTTAAATATGTTGCGCCTGGAATTAATAAAAAAGGTTGAACCTTGAAATTCAGCCTCCCTGTAAATTTTTGAAATAGATTTAAGCTGCTTAACTCATGAATTTAATTTTGAGAAATTCATTTTATAAGAAACAGTTTTTAATCACCACTAAAACCTCTTAAGGTAATGATCATAAGCTTATTACGATAAAGTTAGGTTGATAAGTTTATGAATTGGTGAATGATGCAGGTTATTCAAGTTTTGCACTCATAGTGACTATATTGCGGTCAGCTTTTTTAAACAAGCCTTGCAATACATTACCCGGTCCAACCTCAATAATTGTACGCGCACCTGCTGCAATCATATTCGACATTATTTGAGTCCAACGAACCGGAGCAGTAAGCTGCGCTATCAGGTTTGTTTTAATAATCTCGGGATCAGTAACAGATTGCCCGGTCACATTTTGGTAGATAGGACAAATACCGGGATTAAATTTTGTTGAATTTATTGCTTCAGCAAGTTCAATGCGTGCGGGTTCCATTAATGGAGAATGAAATGCGCCGCCTACTTTAAGGGGGAGCGCACGTTTAGCACCGGCTTCCAATAGTTTTTCACAAGCTATGGCAATACCTTTTTCCGAGCCGGAAATCACCAATTGACCCGGACTGTTGTAGTTTGCTGGTACAACCACTTCATCGGTGATTGTGGCACAAACATCTTCCACTATCTTATCGTCTAATCCCAAAATAGCTGCCATCGTACTCGGCTCCAGCTCGCAGGCATGCTGCATTGCCAAGGCACGCTTGTAAACGAGTTTGAGGCCGTCTTCAAAGCTTAGTGTTTTATTGGCAACCAAAGCAGAAAACTCACCTAAAGAATGACCTGCAACCATATCCGGTTTGAAATCATCCCCAAGGGCTGAAGCCAATATAACCGAATGTAGAAAGACTGCCGGCTGTGTCACTTTGGTTTGCCGTAAGTCTTCGTCGGTGCCGTCAAACATGAGTTCAGTAATATTGAACTTTAGAATGGAATTGGCTTTGTTAAATAATTCCCGGGCTTTTGCTGATTGATCAAACAAATCCTTCCCCATACCCACAAATTGTGCTCCTTGACCGGGAAAAACATATGCTTTCATAAATTCACTTTTCGTTTTTATTCTGTTGTCACTTTCTCATAAAGAGAGAAGCCGGTAAGTTGCAAAAGTACAAATAAATAAAGTAATGAGTATATAATCTCCTGATAAGTTATTAACGTCTTAAGACGTTATCAACAATGGCTTATATACGCTTGTAGACATAATTGGAACACCGGCACAAATTATAATTTTAATGTAAGTTTGCCTGTATCAGGCTGATAAACTCGGAACGAGTTTCCATACGTTCGAATATTCCCACAAAATCACTTGTAGTAGTTACCGAGTTCAGCTTTTCGACGCCACGCATGCTCATGCATAAATGTCTGGCTTCGATAACTACGGCAACACCTAGCGGATTAAGCGTTTGATGGATTGCTTCTTTAATTTGTGTTGTGAGCCTTTCTTGTACTTGTAAGCGACGAGAATAGACCTCCACTACACGGGCAATTTTACTTAAGCCGGTAATATATCCGTTTGGAATATAGCCTACATGCGCTTTACCTACAAATGGAATCATATGATGCTCGCACAAAGAGAAAATTTCGATATCCTTTACAATGACCATTTCGCGATAATCCTCTTTGAACTTTGCCGATAGCAAAATTTCACGTGGGTCGTGGTCATATCCTTGTGTTAAAAACTGCATGGACTTGGCAACGCGTCGTGGGGTAGCCAAAAGTCCTTCGCGATTCGGGTCTTCTCCTAATAACTCGAGTATAGCGCTATAATGCTTTTCCAGCTCATCTAATGTGTCGGGAGCATATCTGTCAATACGCTCATAACCTAGTAACTTGCTTTTATCTTGAGACATTATTAAAATATTTATTGGAAATTAGGTTCAAGTTTTTTGCGTTGATTTCAAACGATTTTTTGACTGATTTTGAGCCAATTAATTGTCTGATGATTTTCGTGTAAAAATAAAATTATGGGTCGGTTTTTTTAGAATCAACTTGAAATTGCTGTTGATTCGCTTCTTTTTGAATCTTTAAAGTTGCTCTTACTTCTACAAAGGTGTAAACCAAATAATACACAAAGAACGAAAGTAGGAATGCATAAACCTCGTGCTTGAAGAAGAGCAGATAAACGATTATAATTGCAAGATATACCACTAATTTCAAAAAGGTTGCCAACATTAAAAAGTTGGAATGACTACTTTGCTTTTTCTTTTTTTGCGTTTGAATGAACATTCGCACCAACAGCAGGTTTGTCAAAAAGAAAAAAAGAAGCATAAATGGCCAGGCTTGTGTTTGGTATTTATCGGGTAGATAGTAAAATGCAATGCCGCTCACAATGGCTAATACCACGGTTATTATGAGTAGGTTTCGTGCAAAAGTTTTATAAAATTTCATGACTTGGGCTTTTTAAGGAAATCCTTAATTGCGTAATAAATTGCCAAAGTTACGGATAACATGCTAAGTATAAGTGTCATGATTGGAAAATTCCAATTTATTTTTTTATCCAGCCACATACCTCCAAACACACCCGCCAGCACTATTCCCATCATTTGAAAGGCGAGCGAAGAGTATTTGGCATACACTTGCATGTTACGACTCAATTTAGAGCCCTTTTTGGGCACTTGTTTATTCATCTGCTTTGGTTGCTGCACCGATCATCTCGCATTTGCCGTTAAACTTTGCACCTACTTCAATGGCAATCCTTGATGTAAGGAGCTCCCCTTCAAAATTGGCACTCGACTTGAGCGAAATTAATTCATTAACGGTTACTTTTCCGTTTATATGACCGGATATATCGGCATTTTGACAAAATATATCTCCAATTACTTCGCCTGATGCTCCAATAACAATTTTTCCTGTGGATTTTACCGTTCCGGTAATATGTCCATCAATCCTAAAATCACCATTTAGTTCAACTTCTCCGATAATACGGGTTCCTTGTCCGATGATATTTCGAGCGGATGATTCGTTAGCCATGTTTTTACGCTTTTTCAAAATTATTCTTTTATTGTGATTCGTACTTGTCTTTCCAGAAAGATTCGTAAGCTTCTACTTCTTTTAAACGATAAAAGACCGGATAATTTGTCAAAGATATTGGAAAAACTTTAAAATCGGCAGTATCTATCCCACCAAAAACATAATCTGAAATAAATATATCGTTTCGATAATTTTGGGCAGCCCTTGCATTTGTGAAATTACCCACCGTAAGCAGCATGTTTTCATCATTTAATACCAAGCTTTTTACCATTAGCTGTGCACTTTTGTAGTTTCGTGTATTAAAGTCCGATATTCGTATGCGCAACGGATCTGTTTTCACCTTTTCGTTTGATGCGATGATAATAACCATATGTGCTGCATTGATGTCGTAAATATATGGCGAGGGCTCTTCTTTTGGTTCAATTAGGCTATCTCCTTCAATAACAGGGATTTCCAGATTCATATTAAACTCTTGGTTCATATTCCGTAAAATAGAGGAAGCCATAGGCGCTACATCGCTTTTCGGATAAGTAAGCAATAAGTCGTTTAATGCCACAGCCATTGAGTCGACCACCTCCAATTGCCCTTTGGCTATAGCCCGTAAGAAATCAAAGTTAGGCAGCAGTTCCACATCATCCGGATATAAATTGCGTGCTCGATTGGCGTTCATCAGCACCCTGTAATACTGCTCGTTCTTGTACGCTTCAAAAGTTTGTTCGTAAAGCAATAAGGATTCACCGGCTGTAGCCGCTTTTTTAACAAAATAATCAGGGTCGGAAATGACTTTGGCATAATCCGTATTCGGGTAAAGATCCAGAATTTTATTTTTATAAATCATTGCATTGCTTGGATCATTTTGTTCGCCGTACATTTTATACAAGGCATACCAGCTTTGAAGCAGGTGTTCGCTTTCGGGAAAGCGTTCGTTTAATGCCAGATATTGTTCAATCGAACGCGGGAAATCCATTAGGCGTTCTTGATATATATATCCTGCGCTGTTAATGGCCTCTTCAATAAAATAAAGTGCAAGGTCTTGTTCTTCTTCGGTTAACGGAATGTCTTGGAGGTAATATTCCCGGTCTTTTTCAGTATAAACGACTACGGAATCGCCTTCTGCACCTCCGGCAGTACCATCTAAAGCCACACTTTCAATAGTTTCAAATACCATACTGTGCTTGTCACTGATACGCCAGTTGTCTTCCAGCTTTCTCCTTCCCCATTTGCGTAAAAACTCCGTATAGCCAAAGCTTAATGTATTTGGATTATAAAAATACCATTCTCTCGATTGTTGGGTGTCGAACCCTCTGTCGCCCAGCTGATGCGACATCATCACATTGCGTTCCATTTCTCTTTCTTCAGCTGCACGCTTTCGTTCTTCTTCCAGAATTTCTTTAATGATATTGTCAATGATTTTTAGGCGTGCCGTAGAATCCATATATGCTAATTTCAGCAAGCTGTCTTGAAGCTGAATAGTCGAAAGCTGTTCAACCAAGTCGTTTAGAACCAGCGATTTGTTCCTGATGCTGTCATAGCCCGGATATTCACGTGTGAGCGCGCTCACTGCCGTATCATAATATGCTTGTGAAGGGAAATAATCGTTTCGGCTAAAGTGCATATCGGCAAGCATCAGCGCTGAAGTAGCTTGCTGTTGCTTGTTTTTTGTGCTTGAAGAAACAGAAAGAGCAAGATATTCCATTGCAAGATCTTCTTCCTCATTTTCTAATGCTATTTCTGCCAAGGCATAATATATTCTGTCTTTATAATCCTTGTTTTTTTCGCCTTTAAGCATTTTTTGAAGTACTTTGACGATGCTTTTGCTGTCTGTGGTGTTTTTATCATATGCCAAAGCAATATTAATTCGCGACTCAAAAGCCATATCAAAAGGCGGGTTTTTTCGTATGACTTGTGAGAAATACTTAATGGCTTCAGCCTTATCGTCTTGCAAAAGATGAATTTGAGCAATAATATACATTGCTCTTGTTTTCAGGTATTTACTATTAGATTCTTTTAAGCTTCGCTCAAGATAAGGGAGGGCAGCTTGATAATTTTCGCGAACAATATAATAATCGGCTAATACCAATGAAAGATTATGACTCACTTCGGCCGGGACCAATCCTTCCCTGCGTTTAATAAGCAGGTCTTCCAAAATGCCTAAAGCCTTATCGTACTGCTCAAGCTCTATATTGGTTCGCGCCACCCATAAATTAGCTGTATGTACGATATCATTATAGCTGTATTGTTGTGCGACAAATTCAAAAGTTCGCCTGGCGCTGATATAATCATGTTTGTAAAAATGGGCTTTTCCCATCATCAGATAGCTGTCATCTATCCATCGCACCACTTCTCTTCTGTTAAACACCATGGAGTGTTTTTGAACACCAATGGCTCCCTTTTCAATGGCACGCTCCATGCTTGAATTCAATCGTGATGCATCGCTTTCGGTTCCATAATTAAACACCCGAAGCACATCCGCATAATTGTCAACAGCCGATTTTCGTAAATCGCTGATGCCGGTTTTTAAACTCTCATTCCCGTTCCAATACACATTGTAGTGGCTTGTCAGATTATGATAAGCGCGTCGGGTCCAAGTGTTTTTTTTAGTTGAACATGCCTGAAAAAACAATATTGCCAAAAAAATCAGCAGTATTGCAGATAAATATTTCTTCACTAGAGGTATAAATTTCATCCGGTTTAGCTTGAATAACGCTAGTTAATCTCAATTATTTTATCGCTGCTACTTTCTGTTTTACAGAAAATCGTGACAAAAGTACTGAATTTGAAGCATAGGATGAATTTCTGATGCATTAATTCATAAATCAGGCATAATTCATTTATGCTCAACAATTATTAAGTACTTTTGCATCACTTTTGAAATCACCTAAAAAAGGTCAGCATATTTTTTACGTCCTATGAAAGATACAAGTGGAAAAAAGAAAACCAGATGGTATCACAAGCTACGCGATAAATATCGCTTGGTAATTTTTCATGTTGAAAGTTTTGAGGAAAAGATAAGTTTTCGCTTGAGCAGGATGAATGTGTTTGTTACCTTGGTGAGCTTGAGTGTATTATTGATTTTTGTTACGGCTTATATCATTGCTTTTACGCCTTTACGCGAATATATTCCCGGTTATACGAATGTAGATTTAGATAGGCGGGTTTATAATTTACAGCTTACTGCCGATTCGTTGGAAACTGTTGTCAGGCAGAAACAGCTGTTTTTTGAAAATATTAGCCGTATCATTCACGGCTACGACTTTGCCGATGACAGTATCAATGCCGTAATTCAAAGCCGTGAGCTTGCTTCCGTGCAAGTTGATTCGGCTTATTTGCAAGGATCTGTCGAAGATAGCTTGCTACGCTTGGAGTTTGAACGGCTGGAGCAGTATAACCTAAGTTCTGAAACCGGTTTAATACCCGAAGCTCGTCGTCGCGCCATGTCGGTTTCAAACTTCTTCTTGCCCTTGAAAGGGGTCATTACAAATTATTTTGACCCGGTTCAAAAACATTTTGGAATTGATGTGGTAGCCAAAAGCAATGAATCAATCAAAGCTACTTTAGAAGGCTCGGTGGTATTTGCGGACTGGTCTCCTGAAAAAGGCTATGTAATTGGTATACAGCATGTTGGAAACTTCTTTTCAATATATAAACACAATTCGGTATTGCTAAAACGCGAAGGCGACTTTGTGCGCGCCGGCGAACCTATTGCTATTATTGGCGAATCGGGTGAACTCTCCTCAGGCCCGCATTTGCATTTTGAGCTGTGGTATAATACCAGCCCGGTGAACCCCTTGGAATTTATCCCTTTTTAATAAAATTGACTGATTAACACAATTTGAGAAATTTTGAAATATTGCCAAGCAGATTTTTTTGTAATCTTGCACCGCAAAATCGACATTGAATTGCTGACAGATTCAATGGGTATTCAACATTATGGGAAATACAGTCATGCTTTGCTTTATAGAAACATTTGACTGCTTATTTCCCGCATAAATTAGCCTTATGGAAATTTTAATCAAGATACTGCAACTTTTATTTAGTCTTTCAATACTTGTCATCGTGCACGAGTTTGGTCATTTTGCTGCTGCCAAGCTGTTTAAGACCCGTGTGGAGAAGTTTTATCTGTTTTTTAACCCTTGGTTTTCAATATTTAAATTCAATTATAAAGGTACTGAATACGGAATGGGATGGCTGCCTTTGGGCGGCTATGTCAAAATCGCGGGTATGATTGACGAATCAATGGATACCGAAGCGATGAAACAGCCGCCACAGCCTTGGGAATTTCGCTCAAAGCCGGCATGGCAACGACTTATTATCATGTTGGGGGGCGTTATAATGAATGTGGTATTGGCTTTTGTCATATATATCGGTCTTTTAGCTTCTTATGGCGAGCAATACCTCCCCACCTCGGAAGTTAATAAATATGGCATTTCAGTCGATTCGCTTGCCTATGAATTTGGGCTGCGTAATGGCGACCGGATTTTAACCGTCGACAATGCATATATCGAAGATTTTAATAAAATACCTCTTACTTTAATTCTCGAAGAAGCACAAAGCATTCAAGTGGAGCGTGATGGGAAACAACTTGATATTCAACTGCCTGAAGGTGCACTGGGGAAACTGATAAAACATCAATCTGCAGGATTTATTTCCATACGTATTCCCTTTATTGCATCTGCTTTTCCTGAAACCTCGGTTGCCCGTGATGCCGGAATTATAGAAGGTGACACGATTTTGGGATTAAATGGCGAAATTGTGAAGTATTTTCATGAGTTTAGAGAAAGTCTTCAGCAACATAAAAATCAAAATGTAGAAATTCAGGTTGTGAGGCAAACAGATACCTTGAGCTTTGCCATGCAGATTCCTGAATCGGGTTTGATAGGAGTATATCCAAAGTCTGACCTGAACGAGTTTTTCCAGTTAAATCAAAAAGATTTTTCCTTGCTACAAGCCATTCCTGCGGGGATGACAAAAACAGTTGAAGGAATTGGAAGTTATTTAAAACAACTCCGTTTGCTGTTTTCACCTGAAGTAAAAGCATATGAAAATGTAGGCGGCTTTATTGCCATTGGTAATATATTCCCGGCTAGCTTCCATTGGGAAAGCTTCTGGAGATTGTCCGCCTTTTTATCAATTATGCTGGCAGTCCTCAATTTGTTGCCTATCCCTGCCCTCGATGGGGGTCATGTGATGTTTCTACTTTATGAAATTGTTGCCCGACGCAAACCAAGCGACCGCTTTATGGAAGTTGCACAATTAATTGGTCTGGCATTGCTGCTTGCCCTGATGGTTTTTGCCAACGGAAACGATATTGTTAAGCTGTTCAGATAATATTTGTCGGCTTATAAAAGCATAATCTTTTTTATGAGTTGTGCGTTGATTTGTAATTGGAATTTATACACAAATCCGAAGAAACTTTGACTTTCAACCAAGCTTTTTAGCCGGAATATTAAAATGATTTAATCGGATACACGTTCGTGCAGTGAACGAAATCCTTCTCCCAAAATTTCATCGGCATTTAGCACGGTCACAAAGGCTTTTGGGTCAACTTTGTGAATATATGCTTCCAATATTGCCACCTCTCTACGGTTGAGCACCACATAAATTACTTGTTTGTTTTCGTTGTCAAACATCCCTTGGGCTTCAAGAAAAGTGCCTCCTCTGTTCAGGTCTTCCGTAATTTTTTGTGAAATCAGCTTGTGCTGATCCGAAACAATGAGCACCACCTTGTCGTAATTGATTCCTTGTAGTACGATATCGATTACGCGACCGAGGAAAAATATGGCAATCAACGAATACATGGGGATTGCCCAATCGGCAAATACAACTGCACCTATAACAACAATAATGGTATCGACCGACATCATGAGTTGTCCTAAGGGACGGCCGGTCCATTTTCCCAGCATCATTGCCATTACATCCGTTCCGCCACAGCTGGCTTTTGCTTTAAACAATAATCCGACGCCCAAGCCGATGATTGCACCTCCAAACATGGATGAAAGCAGCAAATCATCTTGAATAAGAGGTTCGTGTCCGTACCACCAGGTCAATCCGTCGATAAAGAAGGAGGTAAGTATGAAGCCGACAAAGGTTTTCATGCCAAATCGAGGTCCCAGAACCTTTAATCCAATAAGGGTTAGCGGCACATTGAAAAATAAAGCCGTTAAGCCGACAGGCGTATTAAACGTATGGTGCAGCACAATGGAAATACCATAAATACCACCCGGTACAATCTTATGAGGCGTGATGAAAAACACATATCCGGAGGCAATGATGAATGCACCCAGCACAATAAGTGTGTAGGCTTTAATCCATTTTGCCGAACCGGGCTTATATTTTACAATAAAACCCATTAGCTTTCAACTTTTTCAGATAATGACTTAAATCCTTCACCCAATATTTCATTGGCATTAATTACCGTAACAAATGCACGGGGGTCAATCTGGTGAATATATTCATGTAAAATAGCCATTTCTCTGCGGTTAACCACAGTGAATATGACGGTTTTTTCAGCATTGTTATACATGCCGCGACCCCGAATGAACGTCCCGCCTCTGTTTAAGTCATTAATGATTTTATCGCGAATTTCTTGATGTTTTTCTGAGATGATAAATAGCGTTTTATCGTAACTCACTCCTTGTAAGATTGTGTCAATCACCTTTCCGGTAATGAAAATAACTATTAAAGAATATAGCGGGATTGTCCAATCTCTGAAAACAATAAGACCTAAAAGAAGAATAGCCGAATCTACATAAATAAGTAGCTGTCCTACAGGTAGTTTGGTGTATTTACTGATAATCATTGCCACAATATCGGTTCCTCCTGATGTGGCTTTTGATTTAAAAATCAATCCTAATCCAAGCCCAATAAATACACCTCCGAATATAGACGAAAGGAGTGGTTCGTTTGGTACCAATGCTTCGTGTCCGTACAAATATGTCATGCCGTCAACAAAAAAGGCAGTCAACAAGAAGCTTATCACCGTTTTATAACCAAATCTGGGTCCTAATATTCGGATGCCTATTATTGTAAGGGGAATATCCATGCTCAGCGCGGTCATACCCACCGGAAGATTAAACAAATGGTGTAGCACAATGGCGATACCGTACACTCCTCCGGGCACAAACTTATAAGGTGTAATAAAAAATACAAAGCCTGAGGCAAGTATAAAAGACCCGATAATGATATAACTATAGTTTATGAACCATTTTCGGGAAAAAGGTTTATCTTTTGTAATAAAAGCCATAGCTGAATATGTATAATTAAAAGCGGGGCAAAAATACAAGATAAAACCGTGATTTGCTTACTATATGCCCGAAATAGCGGATAAAAATTTGCTTTACACAATAATTTATTGATTTTCATTGTTAATGAATCGCCGGGTAAATTGACTAAAAAAAGGCTTTAGTAAGTCTTTTCGGTATTAGAATAGATACTATTACACAAAAATTAGTAATTTAGCCGCCTTAATTTAAATCGGCTACTACTATTTATGTTGTTGAGATTGAGAGACATAACTTTTTTGGCATTATTGGTTGTTTTATTAACCAATATGGAAACTTATGCCCAACAAGCACCTTCTTTCACTCATCACCCTTATACTTATGCTTTTACCAATCCCGGTTTTGCGGGTATGGGCGAGGGAATTTGCCTTAATGGCATTGTTCGTCAGCAGTGGGCCGGATTCAAAGATATGGAAGGGAATAGCGTGGCTCCCGAAACTTATCTCATCACCCTTGATTCCCCTTTAAGAAAACTTAGAGGTGGGGGAGGCTTGGCAATTATTCAAGACCAATTGGGTTTTGAGCAAAATACCGGTGTACAACTCGGTTATTCGTACCATGCCGACGTGGGAGCAGCTACTTTAGGCATTGGAACTGCAGTAAATTTTTTAAATCGTTCGGTTGATTTTTCGAAATTTAATCCCCATTCCAGTGGCGATCCTATTTTAGTGACAGGAGAACAAAGTGATATGCTTTTCGACATGAATTTAGGCTTGTTTCTTGAAGTGGAAGATGTATATTATATTGGAGTTGCTGTGACCAGTATGCTGGAATCCAAGGGGAAAGCTCTTGCAAACACTTCCACAAGCGGTAGCTTTGTAGGCGATCGCACTTTTTACCTTCATGGAGGTTATCAACAGACTTTACCATGGAATTCAGCCTATGAAATTCGACCTGCTTTTAGCATTATAAGCAATCTCTCCAATACACAAATTAACGTTTCCGGCACTGTCGTATACAATAATCAGTTCTGGGCTGGCGTTAATTACAGGCTGGAAGAGTCTGTCGGGATAATGGTAGGCTTGCGTGTGTTTGACTTACGAATCGGATATGCATACGATATAAACACCTTGGGTTATGCAGTTCCGGGCTCACATGAAATCAGCTTGGGATACTGCTTTAAGATATCTACCGATAAGTCGAACAGATCGTACCGAAATACCCGTCACCTCTAAAATTAATGAAATATTAGCTTCATGAAACTGAAGATTAAGAATAAAGAAAACCAAAATAAATTAGTAAGCATATATCATTTAATGAAAATGAAACAGCTTTTGTTATTCGCATCAGCCTTGCTATTACTTGCCGGTTGTGGTCAGTCACACCAAGGCGAGTTGGTCGGGGTACGCAAAAAATCCAGACCTTTTTACCAGCCGGACCCTTACCGGATGGTGTTTATACCGCAAGGAAGTTTTACAATGGGTGCCGGTGGTGAAGATATTACCTATGGTAATTTGAATCAGCCGCGCACTATTTCGGTTTCGGCCTTTTATATGGATGAAACGGAAATCACAAATAACGAATATAGGGAATTCGTATACTATGTACGGGATTCACTGGCACGTGAGTTGCTTGGAGAAATTCAACCGGAAACATTTCTGATTGAAGAAGATCCAAAAACGGGCGAACAGTTTGACCCGCCACATCTGAATTGGAAACCCAAAATCGAGTGGAATAGTAAAGATCAGGATGTAAGAGACGCATTGGAACCAATGTATCTGCCTGACCATGAGCGCTATTTCAGAAGAAAAGAAATCGACAGCCGCAAGCTCAACTATACATATTATTGGGTAGACTTGCATGCTGCTGCCAAAAAAGACTTTAACGAAAATAATCAATACGATTATCGTAATGCGGGTTTGTCAAATCGTCCGCAAGGGCTTACTGACCGCTCGGTTTACGTGCGTCGTGAAATGATTAATGTGTATCCCGATACCTTGGCATGGATTCATGATTATGCCTATTCGTTTAATGACCCCTTAACAGAAAAATATTTCTGGCACCCTGCATATGACCATTATCCGGTGGTGGGTGTCAACTGGCTTCAGGCACGTGCATTTTGTGTGTGGCGTACCGAAAAGCTGAATACTTTTCTACTTTCTAAAAAAGGCGAAGTATCGCTTGCAGAATTCCGCCTTCCTACCGAAGCAGAATGGGAGTGGGCTGCCAGCGGCGGAAATCATTTGAATCCATATCCATGGGGAGGTCCGTACACACGTAACGACCAAGGCTGCTTCTTGGCAAACTTTAAGCCTATGCGTGGTAACGACATCCTTGACGGTGGATCAAGAACCGTTATTGTTGGACATTATCCTCCAAACGATTTCGGCTTGTATGATATGGCAGGCAATGTGGCCGAATGGACCAACAGCGCCTTCGACCCGGCAGCCTATAATCTAATGTGGGATTTGAATCCAAACTATACCTATAATGCAGCAGAAGATGACCCGGCGGTAATGAAACGTAAAGTTATTCGTGGTGGTTCATGGAAAGATATTGCCTATTATTTACAGATTACATCACGTGCATACGAATATCAGGATACGGCAAAAAGCTATATCGGCTTCCGTTGTATTCAACCGTATTTGGGCCGTAGCAAAGATGATAATCCAAGGAAGGCATCAAAAGTGTATAGATAATTAAGCGTTAAACTTTTTCAATAGTAATTAAACATGTCATTAAATCAAGTTTTTAAAAGCAGAAAGTATAAAAACTTCATGTCCAAACTTTATGGTATAGGTGCGGCAGTAGTAATTCTTGGAGCTTTATTTAAGATTAATCACTATCCCGGAGCCAATATGATGTTGATTTTGGGATTAAGTACCGAAGCTTTGATATTTTTCTTCTCCGCCTTTGAACCTCCACATATCGAACCCGATTGGAGCTTGGTGTATCCCCAGCTTGCTGGAATGTACGGCGATGACCCCGTAGAACGTGAGTTGGAAACAAAAGGTGTTGCCTCGAAGAAACTGGACCAAATGTTTCAGGAAGCAAATATTGACAAAGAAACCTTGGAAAGATTAGGACAAGGCTTGAAAAACCTGAGTGAAAATGCTGTGCAGATGGGAAAAATCTCAAATGCAGTGGTAGCCACAAATGAATATGTAGATAGCATCAACAGCGCAACAAAATCGGCTACAAACTTAGCCGGCAGCTACCAGAAAGCTTCTGAAGTCCTGAACCAAGATGCTACCGCTTCAGTTGAATATTTGGAAAATATGAAATCGGCTGCCAATAGTGCTGCAAAACTGAGTACGGCTTATGATAAAGCAGCAACGATATTGCAAACCGAAGTAAAATCTACCGAAGAGTTTACCACGACCATTCAAACTGCGATGCAGTCAGCCAAGCAGCTGAACGAAACATATAGCAAATCCGCAAATATGATTAAACAATCTGTGGATGCATTGAATTTTGTTGCCGTGGATGGAGATTCTTACAATAAGCAGCTTCAGCAAATTGCAAAGAACATGGCTGCGTTGAATAGCGTATACGAGCTGCAGCTGCAAGGTACTACCAAAGCATCCGAAGCGGCCGACAAAATGCATAAAACCATGTCGGATTATCTGGAAAAGGTAAATCAAACCGCTGCCAATACGCAGGAATTGAATCAACATATTAATGAACTAAATAACCGTATCAGCGCCCTCAACAAAGTGTATGGAAATATGTTGTCGGCAATGAATGTTAAAGCTTAGTAAGCTAGGCAAAAAAGATCGAAACTAGTAGCCCATGGCAGGATATAAAGAAACACCCAGACAGAAGATGATTGGTATGCTTTACTTGGTCTTGACGGCCTTGTTAGCATTAAACGTCTCAAAGGATATTCTGGATGCATTTATTGTTGTGAATGAAAGTATGGAGAAAACCAACGAAGGTTTTTCATCCAAAATAGTGAACGAATACGCAAAGTTTGAAAACCAGTACATCTTAAATCCCGGAAAGGTGGAAGAGTATTGGGTGCAGGCACAGCAGGTGCGTGAGAAAACAGACGAGCTGATACAGTATATTGAAGAAGTGAAACTCGAAGCTGTAGCACGTTCGGAACGAATGAGTACTGAAGAAGCACTTGCGAAATATTATGTGGAAGAAGAAACTCCGGATCCGTTTAACCCCGGAAGAATGCGTACCCGAATGGCGCTGAAGCTTGCCGAAGTGCCTTCACGTGATAAATTTGATGAGACGACCAGTTATATGATTGGTCAAAACAATAACGGAGAAGCATATACCATGTCAAAAAAGATGGATGCGTATCGCGAATTCATTTTAAGCCTTATAGGCGATGTGTATGCGGATAAGATTGGACTTGTTACAAGTGGTGAATTCAGTGATGCCACAGGTACCAAGCAAGACTGGCAATATTATAACTTTTATCATACGATTTTGGCTGCCAATGTGACTATTTTAAATAAAACCATTGCAGAAGTGCAAAGCGCCGAGTTTGATGCCTTAAATCGTTTGTATGCAAATATTTCCGAAAAAGACTTTAAATTCGATAATATTTCAGCAAAAGTGATTGCCAACTCGACTTATATCTTGGCCGGACAAAATTATGAGGCAGAAGTGCTGGTTGCTGCATACGACTCCAAAACACAATCGGAAGTACGTATTTTGCGTGGAGCAGACCGCATCACGGAAGCCAATATTTCAAAAGCGCAAGTGATAAAAAGTGAAAACGGAGTGGTGAAGTTGAACTTTCCCGCGCAAAATGTCGGACCACAGTCCTATGCCGGTATTATTGAAATGTTAGATCCGGTAACACAAGAAATTGCACGATATCCATTTGCTGCAAATTATATTGTTGCACCGCCTTCGCTGACGGTGGCTCCCTTGAAGATGAATATCTTATATGCGGGATTGAAAAATCCCATATCAATTTCTTCTCCCGGTATTCCTGCCGAGCAGATTACCCCTTCTATCTCGAAAGGAAGAATAACACGTAATGCCGCCGGATATTGGGATGTGGAAGTGTCAGCTAATGACCGTACCACTGTCATTAGTGCCGCCGCAAGCGTAGATGGCAAAAGCCTGCCGCTTGGAAGCTTCGAATTTAGAGTTAAGCAGGTGCCAAATCCGGTTGCTAAAATTGCCGGACTTACCGATGGTCCTATTGAAAAAAATAGGCTGCTTGCTGCACGCGCCATTATTCCTGAAATGATTGACTTTGATTTCAGCGATTATCACTTTGAGGTAATTTCTTATGAATTAACGACATATAAAGGTACCGAGCTTCAAAGAACCGGTGTAATACGTGGAAACCTGTTCAATGATGCCGTGACCAATTTTATTAATAATGCCAGTAGAGGACAGCGCCTGTATTTTGAAAGAATACAAGCCAAAGGTCCTGATGGCACAACGCGGACACTGAATCCCGTAAACCTTGAAATTAATTAGCAATTTTTCAAATTTGCATACCATGAAAAATATTTTGTTAAAGCTGTTTGCATTGCTGTTGCTTCTTTCTTTTGCCAAAGAGCCGGTAGCACAAATCCTCGACGAAAGTCCTATAGACGGTTTGTTTGCAAGCACCGGACAAATGGAAAGAGAACCAATACCACTTCCCACCGTAAGAGAAAGCGATGTGATGTGGTCAAAAAGAGTGTGGAGAGAAATCGATTTCAGACAAAAAATCAATCACCCGTTCTATTTTCCAATCGAATCGCATAATGATTGGCGTAGTTTTATCAATGTGGTGATGGATGGCTTGAAAGAACGTAAATTTAGAGCCTACGACTTGAGTAATACGGACGAACTGCTTGTGCCGATTAGTTATAATGAAATCATTTCCAGACAGACAGACACTACCGTTGTACGTGAAAGACGTCCATATCCTCCATATGAAGAATATGATACAATAATTGTGCGTCAGTTTGACCCGACACGAGTGATGCGTCTCCGTCTGAAAGAAGATTGGTACTTTGATAAACAACGCTCACAAATGATGGTGCGTATTATTGCAGTATGCCCGGTGATGATTGTTGAAAAAGACGGACAAGAGTTTACGCAACCGCTATTTTGGGTTTCGTATGACCAAGCCAGAAAAGTGTTTGCTAACTCACTCGTATTTAACAGATATAACTCAGCCGAAAAGCGTACGTATGATGAAATATTCATTAAACGCATGTTCGATAGTTATATCTATAAAGAAGATAACGTATACGATCGAAGGATTAACCAATATGCTACCGGAGTTGATGCATTATTGGAATCTGAACGTATAAAAAATGAAATACTCAATTTTGAGCATGATTTGTGGGAATATTAATCCCATTTATCAAGATATTTTAAAATCCGTTGATCAAGTCAACGGATTTTTTTTGTTTTGCTGATTTTACTAGTATTTTTACGCTTTATTCGTATACTTACCGAAATTAAGCTGAAAATTGTCATTCTTATTAGATAATAAAATAGAATTTTTAAAAGGTGTCGGACCAAAAAAGGCAGCAATTCTAAACAAGGAATTGCAAGTATTTACTTTTTCCGACCTCCTTCATTATTATCCTTTTCGCTATGTGGATAAAAGTAAAATCCATCGAGTGGAAGAGGTGCGCGACGATACGGTTTATTATCAGCTTGTGGGAAGAGTACATCAGTTAAAATCATTTGGCTCTCCACGCACAAGCCGTATCATTGCCAGCTTTACCGATGAAAGTGGTACGATAGAACTGGTGTGGTTTCGTGGACTAAGCTGGATAAAAAAACGCTTTGACCCTTCAAAGAAATATGTGATATTTGGGAAAGCCAGCATTTTTAATAACCAATTTAATTTTGTTCATCCTGATATTGACGACTATAATCCCGATGATTTTACTTTGGGCGAAAGCCTGCAAGGCGTGTATCATACCAGTGAACAGATGAAAAATGCGAGTTTGGGCACCAAGACGATTTCAAAGCTTATTAAGCAATTGCTGATGCAGGTTTCGGAAACAATTACCGAAGTTTTGCCCGATTCGATTATGCGACAAGAGAAATTAATGCCTCGCAAGCTGGCTTGTTTGCATATTCACTTTCCTTCGGATGTGTCCATGCTTAGGAAGGCGCGCTACCGATTGCAATTTGAAGAATATTTTTTCTTTCAGCTGCATTTGCTTCATCGAAAATCATTACGCGAAAACACAGTCAAAGGGAACGTTTTTAAGAGTGTTGGAGCGCTTTTCAATGACTTCTACCATGGTCACCTTCCTTTTGAGCTTACAGGCGCTCAAAAACGCGTCATTCGTGAAATACGACAAGATATGGCTACGGGAAAGCAGATGAATCGACTTTTGCAAGGAGATGTGGGCAGCGGTAAAACCATTGTGGCACTCATGCTGATGTTATTGGCGTTGGATAATGGCTTTCAAGCCGCGTTGATGGCACCCACCGAAATCCTTGCCTCCCAGCATTATGATTCCATCTCTGAACTTCTGCGACATATGCCTGTGAAACTTGCATTGTTAACCGGTTCAACTAGAAAGAAAGCCCGCCAAGAAATTGATGCTGCCTTACAAGATGGCAGCTTGCAGATTTTGATAGGCACGCATGCACTAATTGAGGAAACTGTTGTGTTTAAAGAGCTTGGCTTGGTTATTATTGATGAGCAGCACCGTTTTGGCGTTGCACAGCGCGCTCGATTTCATGCGAAATCAATTTTGGCGCCGCATATGTTGGTGATGACAGCTACTCCAATCCCACGTACCCTTGCCATGACGCAATACGGCGACTTGGATTATTCGCAGATTGATGAGCTGCCTCCAAATCGCAAGCCGGTACAGACTGCGCATTATTATCAAAAACACCGCTTGAAGCTTATTGGCTTTATGAAGCGGCAGATAGCTCTTGGACGACAGATTTATGTGGTATATCCATTGATAAAAGAATCCGAAAAGCTTGATTTAATTGCTTTACAAGAAGGTTATGAGGGGCTGCTGCGTGATTTTCCTGAACCGGAATACCGAATTTGCGTGGTGCACGGTCAAATGAAGGCTGAAGACAAAGAGTTCGAAATGCAGCGTTTCATCAAAAAGCAGGCACATATCATGGTTGCAACCACGGTTATCGAAGTGGGTGTCAACATACCCAACGCATCGGTCATGGTCATTGAAAATGCCGATCGCTTTGGCTTATCACAGCTGCATCAGCTTCGAGGCAGGGTGGGGCGCGGCGCCGATCAATCCTATTGCATATTGATGACTGATTTTAAGCTGTCTGCAGATGGTAGAAAGCGAATGGAAGCCATGGTACAAACGAATGACGGCTTTAAAATTGCTGAAATTGACCTTGCGTTGCGGGGTCCCGGTGAAACACAAGGAACACGGCAATCGGGAATGTTGGAATTTAAGCTGGGGAATTTGGCTAAAGATGAAGCGCTCATTAGAAAACTGCGTAACATAGTGATGGATATGCTTGCCCAAGATGAAAAAATGCAGCTGCCGGAGCATATTGCCACACGTCAATATTACGAAAAGCTGTACCATCAAACGTTTGACTGGGGGAAGATAGGCTGATATGCTGCAGTTTTTTAGCGCAGGCTGCCTTCCGGAAATTTTACCTTATCAGGATTTGCATTCAGCTTTGGGAGAGCAGATTGCAAGATACGATTGCGACGCCCTGTTGTGTCTTCGGGCTCAACAGTATATGAAACAACAGCCTCCATCCATGCATAATCATTGTTTCGGAAATATACGGTCGGCATATGATCGGTTAAATCCAAATCCGGATATCTTTTTGTGAAATCTTCCAAGGCAGCGTCCAAAAGGCATTGCTCGACAAAAGCCAAATCACTTGTAAATCCTATCTGCAAGGCTGTTTCGTTCCAAATGAACGGATTGAAAGGACCTGAATAATTTGTTACTTGTGTTTTCAAAATCAAGCTGTTGGGAAACAATATAATTCTTCCGCTTTTACGGTCATTTCCTAAATAAGTACCGTTACATTCTTCAATTTTTGTATCTAAATAGCTTATTTCGATAACATCGCCTATGTGCCCGTCCACTTGAATACGGTCGCCTACATGATAGGGTCGACGAAACACGATATACAGCCAAGCAATAAAGGAAGTAATGGGAGCTTGTAAGGCAAATCCCAATATCAATGAAATAATACCAAAACTAACCGCTGCAGTATACAGGTTTTGAAATAAAAAGGAAACTCCTACAATGAGCACAAAAATAATCGTAATCAAACGCGTGATTCGTAACAAATTGTAGCGAACACCTTCGGTTTCGGCACGACTTTCAATGATTTTTTCAATGATTTTCCCAATTAAAAAAATGATTACAATCAGGAATGCACTCATGCTGAGTTTTTGTGCAAAAGGGCGGTAGCTTTCCCAAGGAGATAAAATCGGCAGATTGACTAAATAGTATATTGCCAAAAACAATACGGCCAATACAATATGACCGCGAACCCCATGTGTCTTTTCAGGTAGTTTCATCAAATTGTTGACTGATAATTTATGCGCAATAATACCATAAAACGGATAATTTTCCAATAAAAACCGAAATTAAGTTTTAACCTGCTTAATTCATGAATTTAATTTTGAGAAATTTTAAGGCATGGGCTGTGAAGCTGTAGCCAACTACTGCGAACAGCTCACAACGTATAAAATTGCCAAAATTAAATCAAAATTCATTTTATAATAATCACTTTTTTTATTACAAAAGCCAACTAACAGAATGATCATAAGCTTATTACGATAAAATTAGATTGACGAGCTTATGAATTGGTGAATTATGCAGATTAAATGGCATTTTCAAGCCAAAATGTTGTTCTTTTTATAGGGGTCGGGCGTTATGCTAATTATTTTGATTCGGTTAAACTCATGCAAATTACACACATTATTTGAATAATTCGGTTAATAAGTATAAGATAAATGATTTTCATTCGTTAGTTATTTGTTTTACATTTGTTCGTTGTGTTTTTTGCACCGGATGTATTATTAACATATTCAAGATATGAGCGAACAAAAGAATAATTTATTGGTTGGCATGTCGGTTTTCGGCGCCATATTTTTCATTTTTGGTTTTGCCACTACCTTCATCATTCAGTTGAGTGCGCCAGTGATGGCGGTTTTTAAACTCTCTGAATTTCAGGCACAATTATTAACTTCGGCATTTTTCATTGCGTATCCGATAATGTCGGTACCTACGGGCTTGCTTGTCAACCGTATTGGTTACAAATTGACAGTGAGTGCGGGTTTGTTTTTAATGGCTGCCGGAAGTTTAATATTTATTCCTGCTGCCAATATCTCAGCCCCATCGTATCCGCTGTTTTTGCTGGCTACATTTATTCTTGCAACGGGAGTGGTATTCCTTCAGGTAGCTGCAAATCCTTATGTCACTGCCATTGGACCTGAAAGCTCTGCTTCGAGTCGATTGAACCTGACCCAAGCATTGAACTCCATTGCAACCATGGTAGCCCCTTGGTTGATTTCTGTTGCTATTTTCAGGGGACTGGCATTGCCCTTGCAGCCCACCCTTGAACAGGAGATGAGTTACGGCCTTGATGTAGCAGCCAGAATTCCTTTCCCTTTTATTGTCATGGCACTTATTGTTGCTTTGGTAGGTATTTTGTTGTTTTTCATCAAATTGCCTGAAATTGCTACCGGCAAATCAGAAAAAGGCGGTAATATTTATGAATATCCGCATGTGATGTTGGGTGCATTGGGGATTTTCTGTTATGTGGGTGCTGAAGTTGGTAATGCCGGCTTAATGATCAATTATTTGCATAAAGGCTCCTTGGCTTTAACAAAAGAAATTGCTTCAACTTATGCCGCAATTTATTGGGGCGGTGCAATGGTTGGTCGATTCTTTGGCTCAATCATGTTTTCCGATACCGCCCAATCTAAAAAGTACAAATATGTGCTAATGGTATTGGCACTTGCTTTTGTTTCAGGAGCATTTGTAACAAATTGGAATTGGACTATTGGTGCTATTTTTACGGGTACGGCGCTGGTAAATTTCATTTTTATGTCTTTAGGAAAAGGACAGCCTGCACGCTCGCTGGCAATATTTGCTCTGATAGCGGCATTATTAGGTTTGATAACAACATTTACTACCGGGCATGTTGCTTTATGGACAGTTGTATCCATTGGTTTGTTCAACTCCATTATGTTCCCCAACATCTTTGCATTGGCAGTTAAAGATTTGAAAGGAAACGAGCTTGCCTCAGCTTCCGGCATACTGAATGCGTTGATATTGGGCGGTGCGGTGATTCCGCCAATCATGGGTGGTATTGCTGATAATTACGGCTATACCTATGCGTATATCGTACCTGCAATCTGTTATCTATACATATTTTATTATGCCGTTTACGGCAATAAGATTCGGAAAGTTCAAGCTTAAAAACGAAATTCATGTTTAAAGTAGCAGTTGGAATTGATATTGGCGGTACCAATACCGTAATGGGTGTGGTGGACGAAAAAGGCAATGTATTGTCTCAATCTACCATCTCTACGCCAAGCCATGGCGATATCACAAAATTTATCGATGATATCGGAGTTTCTGTTCGCAAACTTGAAGAATCAATCAAGATTTCATACCCTGATGCTGAGTTTGTAGGAATAGGAATTGGAGCTCCCAATGCGAATTATTATACGGGAAACATCGAACAAGCTCCCAACCTCTCATTTAAGGGGGTGGTTCCTTTTGTAAAGCTGCTTGCCGCCCGTCTTCCCGACTTTAAAACCGTGGTTATTACCAATGATGCCAATGCAGCTGCGATTGGCGAAATGATTTATGGCGGTGCAAGGGGAATGCGTAACTTCATCATGTTTACACTTGGTACCGGTGTAGGAAGCGGTATTGTGGTGAACGGTGATTTGGTGTATGGACATGATGGATTTGCCGGCGAATGTGGGCATATCACAATCATTCCCGAAGGTCGTTTGTGCGGATGCGGTTTAAAAGGCCATTTGGAAGCTTATTGTTCTGCTCCGGGGATGAAACGTACCGCCTTGGAGTTACTGGCTCAGTACAATGCGACGGATAGCTTATTGGCAAGCATGAGCCTGCTCGATATCAGCTCCAAAGCGATATTTGAAGCTGCCGAAAAAGGAGATAAGACTGCAAAAGAAGTCTTTGATTTAACAGCTAAATGGCTGGGGATGGGCTTGGCAATTGCTGCCCATCATTTAAGCCCTGAAGCTATATTTTTGTTTGGCGGACCTACCGCTGCCGGCGATTATTTGTTTAAGCCTGCAAAGGAAAGCATGGAAGCAGCATTGCTTCCCACATTTAAGAATAAAATTAAACTGCTTCCTTCACAGTTAAAAGCCGGAACAGCAGCAATTGTAGGAGCAAGTGCGTTGGTTTATAAAGAATTGGAAAAATAAAAAACAACAGAAAACTGTAAAGGGGGATATCCTGTTTCAGTATTCTGTCAGCACCTGCATCAAGCGGGTGCTGTTTTTTATGATGTAAAGAGCTGTGAAACAGTTGATTGTAGAATTATTAAAATTATTCCGATGAAGGAGAGTCAGTGCTTTTTTTGAAAATACTTTCTTGCTCTTGGATGGAAGCTGCATGCACTAATTTCAATAATTTGAGCAAGAAGCCTTTATCCAAGCCCAAATTACTTCCCATTGCCAGACGGTCTTCAATTATATGTCGCCAACGTTTAAGCTGTAATATGGTAATTTTATTTTCTTGTTTATAATGCCCGATTTCGGCTACAATATCCATGCGGCGAGCAAGAATTTGCAGTAATTCCCCATCTAATTTATCAATTTCGGTGCGTAAGCTTTCCAACTGATGTTCAAAACCGGATTCTTCGCTACTTTGTCGGATTACCAAGTGCGACAGCAGTAATTTAAGTGCTTCGGGGGCTATCTGCTGTGTGGCATCCGTCTTGGCAATTAATGGATTGTAATGGCTTTCGATCATTAACCCGTCGGTTTCCAAGTCAAAGGCCTTTTGAGCTACTTCGGGCAGTAGTTCACGCTTGCCGCTAATATGGCTGATGTCTGTAATAAGCGGTAAATTCGGCAGTAGCCTTTTAAGTTCAATTGCTATTTCCCACATGGGAGCATTGCGGTAAGGCGATTTTGTATAATAATGAAAGCCGCGATGAATGGCTGCAATTTTTGAAACTCCGGATTTTTCCATCCGTTCAATTGCACCAATCCATAGTTTTATATCCGGATTAAGTGGATTTTTCACCAAAATAGGGATACGACATCCTTTTAAAGATTCAGCAAGCTCTTGGACCGAGAACGGATTTACAATGGTTCGTGCGCCTATCCACAACATATCAATATCGTGTGCCAATGCTTCTTCCACATGCTTGGGATTTGCTACTTCTGTTGTAAGCGGCAATCCTGTTTCTTGTTTAACCTCTTGCAGCCAAGGTAATGCCTTGCTGCCAAAACCTTCAAAATCGCCCGGACGCGTACGTGGCTTCCAAATGCCGGCACGAAACACCTTTACCTCGGGTATTTGTTTGAGTAATCTTGCGGTTTTAAGCAGCTGCTCGCGACTTTCGGCACTGCAAGGACCGGCAATGACAAAAGGCTTGTCAAAAGCGTTAAACCAATCATTATCGATTGAAATATTCGTATAATTATATGAATCCGGCATAATTAACTGCAAAATTAAAATAATTCGGCAAGCAGTGAGCTGCTTTAGCCCTAAAATTGCTGTATTATACAATTTCAGGAATTTCGTATTTTTGCATAAGTAGCTAATTTTCAGATATGTGATAATATATTTGAATAGGTTTTGAGTTTAGCTCAATGATTTTTTGTTTTTTTGCAGTCAATTCTAAATAAATGAATCGTGAAACGTACAGAAATTAAACAAGCTTTACAAAGCACAGATTTTGAAAAAGAAATTAAAGTAATGGGTTGGGTTCGTACCAAACGAGCCAGTAAAAATGTGGCATTTATTGCGTTGAATGACGGATCTGTTTTTCACAGCTTACAGTTGGTTGTGGATTTAAGTATCATCCCTGAGGAGGTGCTTATTCCCGTACATACCGGCGCTGCTGTTTCCGCAATTGGTAAATTAATTCCATCAGCGGGCAGTGGGCAGCGTGTGGAGCTTGCCGTAAGTCAGCTGGAAATGCTTGGCGAAGCCGATCCGGATGAATATCCCTTACAGCCTAAGAAGCATTCACTTGAATTTCTGCGCGAGAAAGCACATCTGCGTTTTAGGACCAATACCTTTGCTGCCGTAACAAGAATACGTCATGCAATGATATTTGCGATTCATAAATTCTTCAATGACAGAGGCTTTTATAATATTCACTCGCCAATTTTAACAAGCTCCGATGCGGAAGGTGCAGGAGAAATGTTTCAGGTAACTACCTTGGATTTGAAGAATATTCCTAAAACAGAAACCGGCTCGGTCGATTATAAAAAGGATTTCTTTGGAAAAGCTGTAAACCTTACCGTTTCAGGACAGTTAGAAGCAGAATTGGCAGCTTTGGCACTATCAAAAGTATACACATTCGGACCTACTTTCAGGGCTGAAAACTCAAATACTTCACGCCATTTGGCTGAGTTTTGGATGATAGAGCCGGAAGTGGCTTTCTACGATATTCACGATAATATGGATTTGGCTGAAGATATGCTTAAATACCTTATCCGTTATGCACTCGATAATTGTGCAGATGATTTGGAATTTTTGAGCAAGCGCCTTCAAGACGAAGAGAAAAACAAAAAAGCGGAAGATCGCTCCATGGAGCTCATCAGTAAGCTCAATTTTGTGCTTGAGTCTGATTTTGAACGCATCAGCTATACGGAAGCAGTTGATATTTTGAAAAACTCAAACTATAATAAAAAAGGCAGATTTACCTATCCCATCGAACAGTGGGGCGTTGACTTGCAATCGGAGCATGAACGTTATTTAGTTGAAAGGCACTTCAAAAAGCCGGTTATTTTAACTGATTATCCAAAAGAGATAAAAGCTTTTTACATGAAGCAAAATGAGGATGGAAAAACTGTTCGTGCCATGGACGTGCTTTTCCCGGGTATCGGTGAAATAATCGGTGGTTCACAGCGTGAAGAAAATTACGATAAGCTGCTGCAACGCATGCAGGAAATGCACATACCCGTTGATAATATGTGGTGGTATCTTGAAACACGTAAGTTCGGTACTGTTCCTCACGCAGGATATGGACTCGGTTTTGAACGCCTTATGTTGTTTGTGACGGGAATGGGAAATATACGCGATGTGATACCCTTTCCACGCACGCCGCATAATTGCGAATTTTAATAAATTAATGCTGCTTCATTCATTTTAATCACGATCGAATTTGTATAAATTCATTGTCAAAAATCAAAATCATGCGGATTTATCAATTTTTGACGTATTTTCGTGATATCATTTAAAAAAATATAGTAAAACCAAAATTTTTATTCTCAGATATGCTCAATCAAAGACTGCAACAGCGATTACTTCAGAAGCTTTCACCACAGCAGATATTGCTGATGAAACTGCTTCAGATACCTTCTGTTGCATTGGAGCAAAGGATAAAACAGGAAATTGAAGAAAATCCTGCCTTGGAGTTTGAAGAGGGGCACGAACAACAGTCGGAGCAGGAGAATGAATTTGATGATAATTATGATGATGATGACTCCTACGATAGCAAAGAAGATGAGTTTGATTTGGAAGATTATCTGAATGAAGATGAATATGGCGATTATAGGACAAGCAGCAGCAATCGCAGTGCAGATGACCCAACCTACGAAATTCCATATGCCGGTGGGCAAAGTTTTCAAGAATTGTTAATCCAACAGCTGGGTTTAAGGCGCTTGGATGAACGCAGCTATAAAATTGCATTGTATATTATTGGGAATCTGGATGATGCAGGTTATTTGGGTCGTTCAATCGAAGCAATGACAGATGATTTGCTTTTTGTTGCGAACCTGAAAACAAGCAAGAAGGAGTTACTCGAAATACTTCAAATCATTCAAGATTTTGATCCGCCCGGAGTGGGGGCACGAAATTTACAGGAATGCTTGTTGATTCAACTTAAACGTTTGCAAGAAGAGCAGCCCGAAACGGATTTTAGCCTTCCCATTCAAATTATAAGTCGCTTTTTTAACGAATTCACAAAAAAGCATTACGATAAAATATTACGTAGAGCCGAAATTACGGAAGATCAGCTCAAAGATGCACTGGCAGTGATTTTAAAGCTGAATCCAAAACCGGGAGAATCTACAAGCGACCGTATTAAAGACCAGCATTATATCATACCCGATTTTATAATTCAAACTGTTGATGGAGAATTGGATTTGATGCTTAGCAGCCAAAATGCGCCCGACTTGCGTATCAGCCGTAGCTATGCAAATATGCTGGAATCCTTCTCGGAAACTAAAGCCACCAAAGCGGATAAGGAAGCTTTGATGTTTGTACGACAAAAGATTGATTCGGCACGATGGTTTATTGATGCCATTAAACAGCGTCAAAATACCCTTTATTATACGATGAATGCCATCATGGAATACCAAAAAGAATATTTCATGACTGGCGATGAAACCACCTTGCGCCCAATGATTTTAAAAGATATTGCAGATATTGTGAAATTGGATATATCGACCATTTCGAGGGTAGCAAACAGTAAATATGTGCAAACACCTTTTGGCACATTCTTACTTAAAAGTTTCTTCAGTGAAGCAATGCAAACAGATGATGGTGAGGAGGTTTCGACGCGTGAGATAAAAAAGATTTTAAGCGATTGCATTGATGCGGAAGACAAGTCAAAGCCGCTCACCGACGAGCAGCTGACGAATCTTTTAAAAGAAAAAGGTTATCCCATCGCAAGGCGTACGGTGGCAAAATATCGCGAACAGCTGAGTATTCCCGTGTCAAGGCTGCGAAAAGAACTTTAGTGGCGTGAAATCTGTACACCACATACCGGAAAAAATTATTTCCATACTTTTTCATCCGCTTTGGATGCCTTTTTATGCCTTTCTTATTCTTGAAAATTTACACGGAACCGGATTAATTTACTTTTCTACATCGCTTTTTGTCAGGCTTGCAGCCACGGTTTTCATTATATCGGCTTTGATGCCTGCTTTATTGATAATTTTGATGTGGCGATTTCAATTTTTTGATTCAATATCACTTCATAAACCCCAGGAGCACAGCCTGCCATTATTGCTTACTGCTGTCTTTTTTTACCTCACTTATTATGTGCTCAACAGCTTGTTGCTAAGCCCTGTATTTCGCTTTTATTTGTTGGGAGCAATTCTTTTGACATTAGTAAGCTTATTTATCAATTTAAAGTGGAAAATAAGCCTTCATATGGTGGGTGCCGGTAGCTTTTTCGGCATGCTGCTAGGCATTTCGATGCTATTTGACTCCCAATATATCTGGTTTGCAATAGTTGCCGCGCTACTATCGGGCATTATTGGTGTAAGCCGTCTACGCCTCAGTACGCATAAACCTTCGCAAATTTATGCCGGTTTTGTGCTGGGAGCGGGGCTTATGTTTCTTTTATTTGAGTTTGTGACGATTTAGCCGTTTTAACCGGCTGAAGCGCTTAAAAAGGTGCTACGGTAATACCCACGGACAAGGGATAGAAATCTGGACCTAAATCGCGCTGAAATACCCGTGTGGGTTGATAAAATGCAAATACATTAATCCATTTATATCCAAAACGCAATGTGGGACCAAATGTGTATTTTTCAAGTGAATTGATTCGCTTGTGCTTTACAATTGTTTTTTCGCCATCTTTTTCAAGCTTACCCACATATTTTTCTTTGCTATCAACTGCAATACCCATTTTAAATCCTAGACCAATTTTCCATTTATCATCAATTCGAAAACGAAATTCTGCCGGAAAATCGAGATAAATCAAATTGATTTTACTTCGATTATAGTTTAAATCGGATGAAATGGGAACAAATTGAATGGTATCCGCTTTGATATTGGCGATACGATTATCCGAATAAAAGTTATGCGTACGTAAGCCGGTACCTATGGCAAACACATGCGGTCCGTTTGCAATTTTAAAGTCGTAAGTTAAAAACAAGTTAAAGCCTTGATTAATAACTCGTTGATTGTAATCTGCAGGGGTTTTTGTTAAAATATCGGTGAACAAATCCATACCGAGTGATACTCCCTTGCTTGTTTTATCCGTAATGGTTTGGGCATTTGCCATGCCAAATAACATAATAGCGATTACGGATAGAAATATTTTTTTCATGAGCTTCGAATTTATACTTTCAATTTGCAAAGATAAAATTAAGAACGATGTATTCTAGGATTTATCCTGCTTAATTCATGAATTTAATTTTGAGAAATTTTAAGGCCTGAGCTGTGAAGCTGTAGCCAACTACTGCGAACAACTCATAACGTAAAAATAACCAAAATTAAATCAAAATTCATTTTATAATAAATAGTTTTTTTAATTGCTACTAAAACCTCTTAAGTTAATGATCATAAGCTTATTACGAAAAAGTTGAATTGATAACCTTATGAATTGGTGAATTATGCAGGTTATTTGATGCAGCTTAGATTGATTCCCGAATCATTTGTTCCATTTGCTGTTGCATGCTTTTGCTATTCCACTTTGCTGCCCCTGTTTTTTTGATGATAATCCTACCTTTCGGGTTGATTATCCAAGTGGTGGGTATGCTGTTTGAAGCAAATATATCAGGCACCTTTCTGCGATGAATATATATTGGCATGTCAAAGCCTCTTTTTTGCATAAATGCATCTATTGTTTCCGGCTTTTCGTCGGTGACAAGCAGGAATGCCGCTTCTTGCCCGTAGCTGTCATAAAGCTTTTGTAAATCAGGCATTTCAGCTATGCACGGCGGACACCATGTAGCCCAAAAGTTAAGTAAAATCGGTTTCCCTTTAAACTGCTTCAGACTTACTGCTTCTCCTTCGGGGGTGTAAACTGTCCACTCCCAGGCAGCCTGCGTAACATTTTGCTGCTTTTCTTCTTTTATTTTGCCGGGCGAACTAGCTAATAAACCTGACATAAAGGCACTTATTTCTTTTCTGCTTGCAGGAATAAGCATGCCGATGACAAGTAAGATAAACAGTACATCACTTATTTTACTCCAGAGGGACTTCTTTTCCCGATAATTCTGCCAGTAGTTTTTAATTTTTTTTATCATGCTTAAATAGCGGATGAAGAATCAGTAGCTGATTGCTGTTTCTCATTTACAATGCGTGCGCGTTCATCCAAGAGTCTATTAATTTCTTCTTCCGATAAATCCGGCTGACGCAGGCGTTCATCAATTTGTTGAAGGCTGTCAAACTTGTCTTCAGCTTCATGCACTTGAATCTCAATATCCTCAGTTTCACCAAGTTCCTCTTTGAGCTGCTTGATGAAAAGACCAATCATCTGACGCATGGGTTCATTCATTTGTCCCATCATTTCATACGAAATATGATCTTTCATTTGGTCATAATTACGTAAAAGCATTTTCATCTGTTCGAGTTGAAAACGATCAATGCCGGGCACATCCTCAAGCCGTTTTTCATCCATCAGCTTGTTAAACAGCCTAAATAATTCGTCTAACTGCTTTTTAAAATCGTCATGTTCCATAATTCATACTTCCTTTCGTAGAATTTAATACAAATATCATGCAACTTCTTTTACCCCTGCTTAAATCAAAATTCATTTTATAATAATTACTTTTTTAAATTATAACTCAAGCTCAATAATGCACTAATCATAAACTTATTACGATACATATAGATTGACAAGCTTATGAATTGGTGAATTATGCAGGCACTGTCAGTTTATTTGCGTAGCTGGCTGTTTGAGAAAATTCCTCCAAACAATCCCGCTTTCTTCTGACTTTCCCTGAAGTATCCTTCATTCACTCGTTGCACTTCTTCTATTGTATAAAACGCATTTGGGCTGAATTTGTTTACAATCTCCAAAGCATCTGCAAGATCTTTTTTCTTAACAATACTAAATAATATCTTTACGGCTCCTGTTTTTCCTTCGGCGTCCACGGCTGTAACTCCATAATCTGCATTGCGTAATACTTCAACGAGTTGGGAAGCATCTTGCTTGGCAATGATTCGCATGACCACAGTGCCTAAGCTCATCTTTTCAACTAAAATAATGCCGATATAATTGCCTGCGGCAAAGCCTGCCCCGTAGCCGATGTATGACATGAAATTATCCAGTTGCTGCATAATTTGTCCGATTGCCAACAACCAAATGATTACTTCCACAAAGCCCAGTGCGGGTGCAAGGTGTTTATAGCCTCTTGCCACGAAAATTACCCGTATTGTACCTACTGAAACGTCTAAAATACGTGCAAATGCAATGATGAGCGGAAGCACCACCCAATTATACATATTCCCATGAAATAGTTCCTGTAGCATAGTTTTGAAGTTTTTTTTACAAATGTAGTTTAATTTCCAACGCTTGAAGTGTCATGTGCCGTCAAAGAAGTGTCAGAAATTACATGGAATATGTATCTTTGTGGCTTTCAGATTTAAAAAAAATGATTTCAACGATTAAACCTACTTCCTACCGTTTGCAATCGCTTGTTGACGGTTCTATATTTGATGATAGCGGCTGGCTTTTGGATGCACCGAATGCCACACAAGCCGGATTAATAAGGGCTTTGTACGCCAAAAAACAGCTGGAGTTGAAAGCAGCTGAAACCGGACTCTATATCTTTTCCGATTGGCTACCAATTGTGAATCCCTTAAAAGGTTCATCGGCGCCGATTACCTACAAAAGTGAAAAGCTGGCTTCTAAATTGGGCTTGACGAATTTATACATCACATTTAGTGGGTATTGGCCCGAAAAAGCTGCTATGATGCGTACATGTTCATTTAAAGAAACCGAAGCATACAGCGTAGCTGCCCGCATGGACGGACGTATGCCGGGAAAAGTGCTGGTGGTTGCTTCTGCAGGCAATACGGCAAGAGCTTTTGCACAAGTTTGTAGTGATAATAATATTCCGTTGCTGCTGTGTGTGCCGGAAGACAATTTGGATGCACTTTGGTTTGATGCCCCATTGAATGACAATGTAAAACTGCTAAGTACTGCTTCAGGCAGCGATTATTTTGATGCAATTCATTTGTCAAATGTAGTTTGCGGTTTTGAAGGCTTTTTTGCGGAAGGGGGCGCCAAGAATGTGGCACGTCGTGAGGGGATGGGCACTACCGTATTATCAGCTGCCACACATATCGAACGTATTCCGGATTATTATTTTCAGGCTATTGGAAGCGGTACCGGTGCTATCGCTGCTTGGGAAGCAAATCTTCGTTTGATTGAAGACGGTCGTTTTGGCTCGCATAAAATGAAGTTGATCGTTTCTCAAAACAGTCCTTTCCTGCCAATTTATCATGCTTGGAAAGCCGATTCGCGTGAGATGCTGCCATATGATGACAATCAAGCCCGAAAAGATGCGGAAACCATTGATGCAAAAGTGCTGTCAAACAGGCGCCCGCCATATGCTCTTGCAGGAGGCTTGTATGATGCATTAAAAGATAGCCAAGGCGATGTGATGGCGGTCACAAACGAAGAAGCTGCCAAAGCTGCAGCGCTGTTTTTGGAAACCGAAGGGGTTGATATTCATCCTGCTGCGGCAGTAGCAACCGCATCATTGATTGAAGCGGTAGAAAAAAATCAGTTGGAAAAAGATAAAATTATTATGCTGAATATCACTGGTGGGGGAGAAGCGCGCTTTAAAAATGAACATCAATTACATTATTTAAAGCCGGATGCCATTCTTTCGCATCAATTAACCGATTCAATTGCCATAAAAGAGGTGGTTGACAAACTCAAATGGTGATCGTATAATGTAACGACATAAAAAAAATCCGCAGCTGCTTTTCTGCGGATTTTTTTGTTTGAGTACGGAAATAAATCCGGTTTATATCATTTTATTTGGGTCCACCCATTCGGTAAACTGTTCATCAGTCAGTAGCCCTAATTCGAGCGCAGCCTGACGAAGCGTGGTCTTTTCCTCATGTGCTTTCTTTGCGATTTTGGCTGCATTATCGTAACCGATATGCGTATTAAGCGCTGTTACAAGCATTAATGAGTTTTCCAGATGAGCTTTTATTTGTTCGGTATCGGCTTCAATTCCTATCACGGCATTATCGGTAAAGCTGACGCAGGCATCTCCCAGCAGACGTGCTGCTTGAAGCAGGTTATAAATCATCACGGGTTTAAACACATTCAGCTGAAAATGTCCTTGCATCCCGCCGGCAGTAATTGCGGCATCATTTCCGATTACTTGGGCACAAACCATAGTGATTGCTTCATTTTGTGTGGGATTTACTTTACCGGGCATGATGGATGAACCGGGTTCGTTTGCAGGTAAAATTATTTCACCTATGCCGCATCGTGGTCCCGAGGCTAGTAATCGAATATTGTTTGCAATATGCATTAGGCTTACTGCCAGCTGCTTAAGGGCGCCGGAGCTTTCTACGATGGCATCATGTGCCGATAAGGCTTCAAACTTATTGGAAGCGGTAACAAAAGGCAGTCCGGTGAGCTTTGCAATGGTTTCTGCTACTTTTTCTGAATAGCCTTTTGGGGTATTTATTCCGGTACCTACTGCGGTGCCGCCCAATGCAAGCTCGCTCAGGTGCGGGAGTGTATTTTTCAAGGCTTTGATACCGAAATCAAGCTGTGCTACAAATCCCGAAAATTCTTGCCCGAGGGTTAAAGGAGTTGCATCCATTAAATGGGTACGTCCAATTTTTACAATGTCTTTAAATGCGATTGCTTTTTCGTGCAAGGCGTTTCGCA
>CAZDWA010000009.1:42964-53067 GCA_964509065.1 uncultured Lentimicrobiaceae bacterium | reverse complement strand
CAAATGCAAGGATTATATCTTTTGTATTGGCGGCTGACAGACATTCCTTTACTGACATCTCTCGACAAATAAGAGTTTCCCTGCACGAACAAATACACGAAACACCTGCCCTCATAACCGGGATGGGTGTGCGGGCCCGCATGAATACGGAGCAGCGCCCGCCTGAGAATTGACAAAGCATAATAAATCTTTCAAGGCAGTCTGCCGAAACGGCAGGCTGTTATAGCTTGTTAGGAGTAGAAAAGACCTTATATAAAGCTAATTCATCCCCCCCCTAATTTTATTAATGGGCAGGATAAAACTCCTAATAAGCGTAGCAACCTTGCTTAGATTTATATGCTTTGTCAAGTGCGGGGAGGCCGATTATTCATGCAAACAAGTTTTGGTACTTTTACTTTAAAAGTACGAAAATAAACTCAACTAGCACTTGATATTGTTGCCTTGTACTCCATTCATTCATGCTTGATTTTTCTGTCCTTTTTATCAAGAAAAAGGACGAAAGAAAAAAAGTAATGCGATGGATTTTGGTTTAAAGCAAAAGCTCCAAGATAAACCAAAGTAAAAAAACTGTTCTGCTTATCGGCTTTGCTTTTAGTTTGGAAGTAAAACTTCTGCTAAAACAGGATTGTGGTCGGACAGGAATAGTTCACTTTTCATCTCGGCTAGAGATGCATATTTTTTTACTTTGATGTCCGGCGAAACAAAGATATAATCAATCCTTTCCCGCTCAATAATCGGCAGTTTCCCGAATTCATGAAAAGTCCACTCAGGTCCGTAATTTAGTTCAGCTATATGGTATGCGTCAAGCAGCCTGCCGCCTTCGTGCATGATATGTATGGGCTCTTCATCAGGGTTTCCGTTGAAATCTCCCGTGACTATGACCGGTATATTGCCGGCATGCTCAAGAATATGTTGTTTCAGCATTTTTGCGCTTTCCCTGCGGGCTACTTGTCCCTCGTGATCGAAATGGGTGTTATAAAATGCAAATTGCTTTCCACTTATAATTTCTTCAAAAATCACCCATGTGACAATTCGTTCGCAGGCTGCATCCCAGCTCATCGAGCCGGGTATGTCTGCTTGTTCGCTAAGCCAAAAATGACCATTTTTCAGCACGCTGAATTTATCTTTTTTAAACAGTATGGGCGCATATTCTCCTTCTTCTTCTCCGTCGCCGCGTCCTACACCCAATGCATCGAATCCGGGCAAGCGTTCCAAGAGGTCATCCAATTGGTTTTTCAACACTTCTTGTGCTCCAACGATATCGGCTTCATAAAAGCGAAGCATCTCAGCGGCATAATCCTTTCTGTATTTCCAGTTGTCGAGTGAATCCCATGGATTGTCATAGCGAATGTTAAAGCTGATGACATTGATGGCAGTTTGCTGCGGCTTGTCACAGGCTGTTGTAAAAACTATGAAAACGAAGAAAGCTGTTATAGCTTTTATTAGATTCTTCATGATAGTATGCGTCAAAATCGACTTGTGCTACGGTTTGAATCCGGTGAAGCTGCCTCAAGGGGCAACAAGCGGACTCTTGCAAACAGAAAAAGCCCCTTCTTTATAAGAAAAAGGGGCTTCATCCTTTACTTCAAATATCAATTATGCCATACGGGCAATTTGTTTCATCGTTTTTGATTTCAAGTTGCTTGCTTTATTCTTATGAATAATATTGCGTTTGGCAAGCTTGTCAATCATCGAATGAAGCTTGGGTAAAATTGCTTCCGCTTCTGCTTTGTCTGTCAGAGCCCTGAATCGCTTCAATGCAGTACGCATTGATTTAGCATAATAACGATTGTGCAATCTCCTTGTATTGGACTGACGAATTTTCTTAATAGCTGATTTGTGATTTGCCATTGTAAATTTATTGTTTACTTATTTTCAGTTTTGGGCTGCAAAAGTAAATAAAATTTTTGAATAAAAGCATTTTCACTATAAAAAACATTTTAAAAACTGTTTTATATGCTAGTTTGCAGCTGCTGAACAATTGATTTCGGCATCCTTTTTATGCCATTTCTATTTGGCAAAATTAGTGCGAAACTGAAAATAAATTCAGCTTTCTATATGTTTTCAGCCTTTATTTTAATCCAAAAAATTGATGTACATGCCAAAATCCTCTGTGAATTTAATCGTAATATGCATAAAATCAATTATATAGATTGTTGATGCTTACCCTAATTTTTATTTATTCTAATTAAAAATAATTCTTTAATTTTACAGTCGCAAGCAGAACAAAATCCTTTTGGATTTGTTGAATTATTAGCTATGAAAAATTTTGGCTGCAACTTCATAATTTGATTAAGTCGTCGCCAATAGTTAAGGACACGATATGGAAGAGAAAGAAAAGGAAACTTTTGAGGCTGTAAAAGAGATTTTTACGGAGTATTTGGAAAAACGTGGGCATCGTAAAACCCCTGAACGTTATTCTATACTCAAAGAAATCTATTCTACCGAAGGCCATTTCGATATCGAAACCCTGTATATTCGGATGAAAAACAATAAATACAGGGTGAGCCGCGCCACATTATACAATACCATTGAATTATTGTTGGATTGTTCGCTGGTAACCAAGCATCAGTTTGGAAATAACTGTGCACAATTTGAACGCTCATTCAAGTTCAACCAACACGATCACTTTGTGAGTGTTGATGATGGTACGGTACTTGAATTTTGTGATCCGCGTCTGCACGAAATTCAAAAATCTGTTGAAGAATTGCTTGGTGTGGAAGTAACACACCATTCGCTTACATTTTATGGTCGCATAAAACCCAAAAAAGACAAGGCTCCCGAATAAACAATTGACTCCTTGTTAATACTTCTTTATAATTTATTGTAATTATCTAGCTTTTTCAATGTAAATTTGTACAATGCAAATTACATGGTAAAGCATATTGACAGTATATATTGCTTTTCCTATTGAAAGCGAATTACTAAATAATTTTTGAAACGATGAATGTGGATGTATTGTTGGGGCTGCAATGGGGTGATGAGGGAAAAGGAAAGATTGTAGATGTTTTAACCCCTAAATATGATGTGGTAGCCCGATTTCAGGGTGGACCAAATGCCGGGCATACGATTGAATTTGACGGTAAGAAATTTGTGTTGCACACCATTCCTTCCGGAATTTTTAATACGGATTGTGTAAATCTTATTGGAAACGGCGTTATTATCGACCCGCTTATTCTCGAGCGTGAAATAGTTGGTTTAAAAGAAAAAGGCGTGGATGCTACTGCCAATCTTTACGTCAGCCGTAAAGCGCATTTGATTTTGCCAACACATCGTCTGCTTGATGCGGCACTGGAATTTTCAAAAGGGAAGCAAAAGATTGGTTCTACTTTAAAAGGTATTGGTCCTACCTATACCGATAAGGTACGTCGCTGCGGTATCAGGGTGGGGGATATATGTGCCGAAGATTTTGATCAGAAGTATGGGGCTTTGCGTGAGGAGCATCTCAAGCAAATCAGCTTAACCGGCTTTGATGTGGGCAGTCACCTTATTGATGGCATGGATTTGGTTGCCTATGAAACCAAGTGGAAAGAATCGCTAAAACAGCTTCGTGCGCTGCAAATGGTTGATGGAGAGTATTTTATCAACAGGATGATTCAAAAAGGGAAGCGTATACTTGCCGAAGGCGCCCAAGGCTCACTCTTAGATATTGATTTTGGCAGCTATCCTTTTGTAACTTCATCAAGCACCACAATTGCAGGAGTATGTTCCGGTTTGGGCATTGCGCCCCAGCATATAGGACGCGTTTTTGGTGTGTTTAAAGCATATTGCACACGGGTGGGAAGCGGCCCATTTCCAAGCGAGTTGTTTGATGAAACAGGAGAGATGCTGCGTGAAAAAGGCCATGAATTTGGTTCTACAACCGGTAGGGCAAGGCGCTGTGGTTGGCTTGATATGCCTGCCCTCCAATACAGCATCATGCTCAATGGGGTCACAGACCTAATTATGATGAAAGTAGATGTGATGGATGAGCTTGAAGAAATAAAAATTGCCACCGCATATGTTAAAAATGGAGAAACAATTGATTATCTGCCATTTGATATTAATCCTTCTACAATCGAGCCGCTTTATACAAGCTTGCCCGGTTGGAATAAGCCTTTGCCATCGCATGAAAGCGGAAATCCAATGCCTCAAGAATTAGAAAATTATATGGCATTCATTGAAGAGAAAACCGAACTGCCTATCTCAGTGGTCAGCACAGGTCCCGATCGCACTGAAACATGGTTTAGAAAAGAAATTTAAGCAGAAATACTAAAGAAGTGAAAATAAAAAAGGGGATGAAATTAATTTTCAGCCCCTTTTTTCAATATGTGTAATTTTAGCTTATTTCATGATTGCTTCATAGCGAGATTCAATTTCTTTCCAGTTGATGATATCCCAAAATGCTTGCATATAGGAAGCGCGTTTATTTTGATATCGTAGATAATATGCATGTTCCCACACATCCAGTCCAAGGATGGGAGTACCTCTTTCCGCTACAACATCCATCAATGGGTTATCCTGATTTGGCGTAGAACTCACAAATAATTTGCCTTTCTCATCCACGCTCAGCCATGCCCAGCCGCTTCCAAAACGTGTTGCACCGGCTTCTTCAAACAGCTTTTTGAAGTTGTCTACAGAGCCGAACTCGTCTTTTATTGCTTGCAACAGCTTGCCACTAGGATTGCCTCCCCCTTGGGGTGAAAGCATGGTCCAAAATAATTGGTGGTTAAAATGTCCGCCACCGTTATTACGCACTGAAACAGGATAATTGCTGATATTGGCAAATAATTCTTCAAAACTGAGGGCGGCCATATCTGTTCCTGCAATAGCTTTGGTGAAATTGTTAAAGTATGCGCGATGATGGCGGTCGTAATGGATTTCCATTGTTTCTTTGTCAATTGACTTTTCTAATGCATCATAGGCATAAGGTAATGCCTTAAATTCGTGATTGAATTCTTTCTTTTTTACAACGAGTTTTTGCTGTGCAAGTAGCCCGCTGAACGGGATAAGCAACAGCATCAGGCTGATAAATGATAATTTGAATCTGTTCATAGTTAAATGGGTTTTATTGTTAATTTAACAATGTTGTGCTTTTTTTGTTTAAAAGACGAATTAAAAATTTCTGTAAAACTTTAAAATTAAGCTTTTACAAATTAGTGTTTAAGGCAAGAAAAGGCAGCTGTCTCCATAGCTTAAAAAACGGAAATCATTTTCCAATGCATAGGCATAAGCTTGTTTCCATTGTTTACCAATTAGCGCTGCCACCAAAAGCAATAAGGTGCTTTTAGGCTGGTGGAAATTGGTAATCAATCCTTGAGCTATACAAAAATCATAGCCGGGTAGTATCATCATTGCCGTGGAGGCATGCAGTTCGTTTAATCCGTGCTTGTCCATATGTTCAAGAAGGAGTTTTAAAGTTGCTTTGGGCTCCAATTCTTCTGCTTTATCTGATAAATAGGGTTCCCACTGATCGATATGCCTTGCATCCTTTCCTTTATGAAGCTGCATGCCAAGCCAATAGATGCTTTCTAAGCTGCGTAAGCTGGTTGTCCCTATTGCAATGATCTTGTGTTGATGCTGTATCAGTTTTTCTATGGTAGCACGGCTGACTATGATTTGCTCTGTGTGCATGCTGTGGTCGCCGACAAACTCGCTTGATACGGGTTTAAATGTTCCGGCGCCCACATGCAGGCTAAGCTTGGCAAATTCCAGCTTGTTTTTTTCTAAACTGTGAATCAGCTCATCCGTAAAATGCAATCCTGCGGTCGGAGCTGCCACCGAGCCTTCATTTTGGGCATATACCGTTTGATAACGTATGCTGTCGATGGCTTCGGCTTCTCGATTTAAATAAGGTGGAAGCGGAATTTCTCCAGCCAACTCAATGAGGCGGGCAAAGCTGATGGCATCATCGTCCCAGCTGAAGTGAATCTCACTATATGATTCATATTGTTGGATACGTTCGGCACGAAGTAATAGGCTTTTGCCTTCAATTTCAATGCGTTGCTCCAAAATGCCTTCCTTCCAACGCCTCGAATTTCCTACGAGACAATTCCAGTTTACGCTTCCACAGCATGCAAAAGCTTGTTGAATATCGCCCATTGAAGCAGCGGGTTCTAGGCAAAACAATTCGATGAGTGCCCCGCTCTGCTTGCGGAAATGAAGGCGGGCATTAATGACTTTGGTTTCATTACGCACCAATAAAGAAGAAGGGGGAATATATCCCCCTATATTATAAAAACTATCTTCTGAAATTGTATTTTCCCGTACTATCAACAGCTTTGACTGATCACGTGCTTCAAGCGGATATTGTGCAATACGATTTTCAGTAAGCGGATAATCAAATTCGGCTATGCGCAGCTGTGCCGCGAAGGAAGAATTTGTTAGTGGTTTACTCATTTAGAATGTTTGAACAGAACCGGTTTGTAGGTCAGCATAACCCATCCGAAATAGGGCTTGCCAATCTCTGCCGGATTAACTCTTTTTAGATGTGCAAAGTTATCATTTGTGAAATAATATCCAAAGCCGACATGGGTGGATAATTCTTTGCTAAAGGCATATTGCCAGCTAATATCAAGCTCTGATCCAATCCCGCCTTCGAGATATTCGTTGTGTCCTGCTTTAACAACCGGCTTATGTAGTGAGAAAATATGGTATTCAAGATTGATTTGATGCTTTGCTGCAGGAATAAAATGCAAGCTGGGATAAATATCAACCAAACCACCGTTTGATACATGTGCAGGAATGCTAAACTGATTTAGCAAGCCATTGAATGAGAAACGAGCACCATAAAGCTGGTCAAATGAATGGTATACATCCATATAATCTTGTGTTTGATTGGAAGCATCATGTCCGCTGATGATATCCACACCAAGACCCGGTTTGATTTTTCCAAGCTTATAGGAAGCCTCGGCAGCAATTAAATATGCACTTACTTTTTTGCCGTTTTGAGCTTTTCCTGTTTGTCCGATTACATTGGCTTTTGCCTCTAAATTGCCATCATTGTATTTGCTGAAAAGGCTTATTGTTTCCATGAAGTAAGTCTTGTTCGAAACTTTATCTTTTTGATAGCCTGTGAGTAATAAGGTTGCGGATGCAGACCAGTTCGGATTAATTTGTTTCTTGAGATATGCAAAGTTTAAGGTTCTCAGGCGGCGTCCGATTGGATCGACATAATAGTTGTTTAATCCAAAACCTGCAGGAGTTCCTTTTTGTGAGTCATTATTATAAGAAAGGGCTAAGTCAAATTGCCAGCTGTCTTTTTTGTACTGCATTAAAACGGCATCGTATGCCAGTCCGTACTGATTCCAGTTACGTCCGGCAAGCAGGCGCTGATCATCGTAGGAAAACACCTGACGTCCGATTTTAAGTTTGGAAGCATCACTAAGTTTCAGTTGAAACCATGCTTGGTGCATGCCGGTTGATCCGGATGTGGTAAATGCACCGGTTCCGGTAGCAATATTTTCTTCACCCCAGTTTCTAACGTCTTGGAAACTAATAAAGAACTGATAAATATCTGAAGAATATTTTAAATTGATTCTGCTGCGTTGGCTTATATAAGCCGTGGCATCGGAACTGTCGGTAGGTAACGCGCCTTGACCGTTGTTTAATTCAAAACGAGGTCTGATTTCTCCGGATACCTCAAACTGTTGAGCAAAAACACTGCTTCCAAAAAGGAAAATAAGCAATGAAATAAAATAGAATTGTTTCATAATTTGGTTTATTTTTAGTTTTTTTACGGCGGCAAATGTACAATAATAATATTTAAGATACCAAATACCTGAATTATTTGCGTCTTTTACCCTACAGAAAATAGCTTCTAGTACATTTCTTCATGTATATTTGCAATGAATTCAATATCCGATTGCTATGGCAGCGAAAAAGCATATTCCGAACTTTATTACTCTTTTGAACTTATTGTCGGGAAGTCTTTCCATCTATTTTGTGATGATGGGAAGGCTTGATTATGCAGCTTATATGATATTTTTGGCTGCTTTATTCGATTTTTTCGATGGCACGGCAGCTCGGCTGTTAAAAGTAAGCTCCGCCTTGGGCTTGCAATTGGATTCGCTTGCAGATGTGGTATCTTTTGGCGTGGCACCGGCTTTTATTTTGTTTCGGTTGATTGAAAACAGTCTCCAAACCAACTATTTACTGCTTTTTAATACAGAAATGCTTCCTTTTGTGGCATTGCTTATACCGCTTTTTGCTGCATATCGTTTGGCAAAATTCAATATTGACGAGCGGCAAAGCAGCAGTTTTATCGGCTTGCCTACGCCTGCCTCAGGGATGCTGATTGCGTCCTTTCCCTTAATACATTTGCAGCTGCAAACTATGGGAGGCTTGTTGTATGAAGTTTATACGAATACTTGGTTTTTTGTAATTCTTTCGCCCTTGCTAAGCTTTTTAATGGTCGCGGAACTGCCGCTTTTCGGTTTGAAATTCAAAAATTTAAGCTGGAAGGAGAATAAAGTGCGTTTTATTTTTCTTGCTTTAGTCATCATCCTGCTATTTACCCTCGAAATAGCGGCAATACCTTTTGTGGTGTTAGTTTATCTGCTTCTTTCGTTGATTTTGACGCTTGTAAAAGCAGGCTAATTGGGGTTTTATTGTATTTGTTGGTGCAAATAGGATAATGTTTCATATAGTGATATGCCCTAGAAGGTGGAGGGGAAACAGTTTTCTCACATACACAACGCAAAGGAATTAAGTTTCTTTCATCCTTTTTCTTGATAAAAAGGATGGAGAAATCAAGAATGAACATCGTTCCGTAGGAACGCAACCTTTATAAAAACTGTTATAGCAAGTTTTTAGCTCGTCCTGTAGGGACGAAACACCCTTCCAAGAACAATTTCACAACCAAAACTCACATCTCTTTCATCCTTTTTCTTGATAAAAAGGACGCAAAAATCAAGCATGAATGAATGGGTCTCTGCGCCCTCAAATAAATGCGTAAATCTAAGCAAGGTTGCGTCGGTTACAAGGAGTATCATCTTTTGCTTTTGTTAAGTATATGGGATTAAGCAGCTTTAACCTGCATCTTTCCAACTCCTTATAACCTCAAAACAGACCACCGTTCCGGTGGCCTGCCTTGCAAGATTTACTACACTAATTTGATTCACCCGGGCGCTGCTCCCCCATTCATGCAGACCCACGCGCCCAGCCCGGTGCTATTTTGAAGTGTTTTTAGTTCGTTTATGCTTAATTAACCAAGAAGCAGGCATAAGCCCCGTTCCGTAGGAACGCAACCTTTGTAAAAACTGTTATAGCAAGCTTTTAGCTCGTCCTGTAGGGACGAAACACCCTTCCAGGAACAATTTCACACCCAAAACTCACATCTCTTTCATCCTTTTTCTTGATAAAAAGGACTAAAAATCAAGCATGAATGAATTGGTCAACCCTTCCGATCCAATATCGGAACATGAACCCCCGTGCGCCCAGCCCGGTTATAAGGGCAAGTATTTCGTATTTTTGATTTTGCTGGAAAAATTGCTATGAGTGAGAATGATATTATTGAAATCCAATAATTTATTTCAGGCAGCCCCTATGTCAAAGTTTAGGGATTTAAGTGTTATGCTAAACAGAAAAATATGACCGGAAAAGAAATTAAATTATTTCCTTCGCAGCTCAAAATTTTGTCCGAGATAAACTTTTCGGACGTGTTCGTCAGCGGCCAGCTCTTCCGAAGTGCCTTGCATCAGGATAGCACCTTCAAACAGCAGGTAAGAGCGGTCCGTAATTGAAAGTGTTTCATGCACATTGTGGTCGGTAATGAGTATACCGATGTTCTTTTGTTTCAGCTTGGCAACAATATTTTGAATGTCTTCCACTGCAATTGGGTCCACGCCTGCAAAAGGCTCATCCAATAATATAAAATGCGGGTCTACTGCCAGGGCGCGTGCTATTTCTGTTCTTCGGCGTTCTCCTCCCGACAGCTGAATACCTTTGCTTTTGCGTATATGCTGCAAGCCAAACTCAGTTAGCAAATCTTCCAGCTTTTCGTGCTGAGCGTCTTTGCTCAAATCTTTTTTAAACTGCATGACCGATAAAATATTATCTTCCACACTCATTTGACGAAATACGCTTGCCTCTTGTGCAAGATAACCAATTCCCTGTTGTGCACG
>CAZDWA010000009.1:39770-42954 GCA_964509065.1 uncultured Lentimicrobiaceae bacterium | reverse complement strand
CTTTGGTGATGTCCGTTCCATCAAGAAATACATTGCCCGAAAGCGGTTTTATCAAGCCCACTATCATGTAGAAAGTAGTGGTTTTTCCTGCTCCATTGGGACCTAATAAGCCAACTATTTCACCTTGCTCCACATGAACTGAAACATCTTTTACAACCATGCGTTGCTTGTATTTTTTATAAAGATGTGTGGTTTTAAGAATCATCCGCGCAGAATTTATAAAAGCGAAATTAAACTATTTTATTGATTTTGCAGTGCTTCCCAAAATTCGAGCGCCCTGCGAGTATGTGGTATAACGATTGTACCGCCAATTAAATTGGCTATGCCGAATATTTCCATGATTTCTTCGGCACTAACATCCTGCTCATGGCATTTTTGAAGGTGATAATTGATGCAATCGTCGCAACGGAGCACCATGGATGCCACTAATGCCATCATTTCTTTGATTTTACTGTCCAAAGCCCCTGATTCGTAGGTAATTGTATCCAAGCTGTAAATCCGTTTTAGGATTTTGTTATTGGGAGCTTGCAGTATTTTTTCGTTCATTTTTGCACGATATGCATTAAACTGCTCAATTTTATTCATGATGCTTTTGTTTTCCGGATTATATGGCTGCCACAGCCGAAATTACTTGATTAAAAGATGCCTTCCTTTAGGATATCGTGTATATGTATCACGCCTTGATATATTCCGTTGTCTACTACCGGCAGTTGGGTGATATTATAGCTGCGCATCATTTCAAGAGCTTCTGCCAATAGGGCATTGGCCGAAATATGCTTTGGATTTGGACTCATGATATCTTGTGCTTTTATTGCCATTGGATTTGGGTTTTCCATCAGCATACGGCGTAAATCACCATCGGTAATAATACCTATCAGTTCATTATTTTCAATTACTGCCGTTGCCCCAAGTCGTTTTGATGAGATTTCTACAATTACCTTGTTTAAATCGTCTTGCGGCTGCACGGAAGGTACTTCATTTCGTGTAAAGATATCGCCTACACGTAGATAAAGCCTTTTCCCGAGTGCGCCTCCCGGATGGATTCGAGCGAAGTCGGCTGCCGTAAAACCTCTGCACTCCAGCAAACTGATTGCAAGGGCATCGCCAATAACCAATTGTACGGTTGTGCTGGAGGTGGGCGCCAAATTGTTTGGGCAGGCTTCTTGAGATACGGAGGCATCAATGACGATATCCGATTGATTGGCAAGATATGATGCAGTATTTCCGGTGATGGCAATGAGTTTGTTTCCCATCGCGCGCAACAGTGGAAGCAGTACTTTCAGCTCGAGCGTTTCGCCACTTTTTGAAAGCAATAACAAGATATCCGATTCATTGATAATGCCTAAATCACCATGGATGGCATCGGCAGCGTGTAAAAAACTTGCCTCCGTGCCGGTGGAATTCAATGTGGCGACTATCTTTTGCGCTATCACCGCACTTTTACCCACGCCTGAAACAATTAATTTGCCGGTGCTTTTGAAAATAAGCTCCACCGCTTGTGAAAAATTCATGTCCAGCCTGTCGTAAACTGTTGACAAAGCCTGCATCTCCAGCTTGAAAACCTTTTTCCCCGATGCTAAAATTGCGGCATGATCCATAAAATCCTTATAAAACTAAATTGACACCTTAATTATATAGAACTACAAAAGTAGCAATTCTGTTGTAATTTGTTTTTATTTACTTGGAGTGACCGAAAAAAATAAAAGTTAAAACGAATGTTTTATATCAAAAAGAAGTTTCTTTGGTCGAAAATTGAGGTTTTTATTAAAAGATATAAGGCATCTTTAAAAAAATAATTTTTTCCTGCATAATTCACCAATTCATAAGCTTGTCAATCAGTATTTGTTGTAATTGATTTGTGATCAATCTGTTAGAATGTTTTGCGATGATATAGAAAAGTGTGTATTTAAATGTGAATTTTGATTAAATTTTGGCAATTTTTGCGTTATGAGTTGCTCGCAGTAGTTGGCTACAGCTTCACAGCTCACGCCTGAAAATTCCTCAAAATTAAATTCATGAATTAAGCAGGTTTTGCTGTTAATAAAAATAGTTTGGATTTATTTTTATTATTTGAACTTTATTTCTTAAACTTGCTTAATGATTTTATCTTATTGAGAAATAAGTATTTGAATCTAAGTTTAAATTTTACAATCAAAATAACAGGAATAAAATTTAATTTTTTTTGTTGCTTGTTTCAGTTAATAATTTTTTATATTTGTATGAGTGAGTTTTCTCAACTATCAATTTGTAATCAATTGATGAATTAACTGTTAACTTAAGTATTTGGAGGAGCGAATGGTCAAGAAGGACGATTATGGATTACACGAGGTGTTAAAAAAGATTTTCGGTTTTGATCAGTTTAAAGGAAATCAGGAGGCGATAATAAAAAGTGTATTGGATCGTCAAGATACTTTTGTGGTAATGCCTACCGGTGGAGGTAAGTCACTTTGTTATCAATTACCTGCACTTATTCAGGAAGGCACTGCCATTGTTGTTTCGCCGCTTATTGCACTGATGAAGAACCAAGTAGATACGATTCGTAACTTTGGAACGCAGATGGGAATTGCCCATGTGATGAATTCATCGTTATCTCGTAGTGAGCTGCAACAGGTGCGAGAAGATTTACTTGCGAAAAAAACCAAGTTGCTTTATGTAGCACCTGAATCACTTACAAAAGAAGAAACCATTGAATTTCTTAAATCTTTGAAGATTTCCTTTGTTGCAATAGATGAAGCACATTGTATATCGGAATGGGGGCATGACTTCCGTCCGGAATACCGCCGTTTGAGGCCAATAATTGATGCAATAGATAAAACTTTGCCGGTTATTGCGCTCACTGCTACTGCAACCGTAAAGGTGCAGCAAGATATTTTGAAAAATCTTGATATTGAAGAAGCCATCGTTTACAAAGCATCTTTTGATCGCCCAAACCTATATTATGAGGTGCGAAATAAAACAAAAGATGTGATAAAAGATATTATCAAATACATCAAATCACAGCCAGGAAAATCCGGTATTGTATATTGCCTCAGCCGCAAGAAAGTGGAGGAAATTGCTGAAACATTGGTGGTTAACGGTATACGCGCCCTCCCGTATCATGCAGGATTGGATAGCGCTACCCGAACCCAAAATCAAGATATGTTTTTGATGGAAGATGTGGATGTCGTTGTGGCTACTATTGCTT
>CAZDWA010000009.1:0-39760 GCA_964509065.1 uncultured Lentimicrobiaceae bacterium | reverse complement strand
AATAGCGACCCGCAGATATATCCTGCCTTTCCATTGACAAACCCGATATCCGATTTGTAATCCATCATGATATTCCAAAAAGTATCGAAGGCTATTATCAGGAAACAGGTAGGGCAGGAAGGGATGATGGTGAAGGCAACTGCATCGCTTTTTATAGCTATGACGACATACAAAAGCTGGAAAAATTCATGAAAGATAAGCCGGTTGCCGAACAAGAAATCGCAAAAGAGCTGTTAAATGAAACAGTAACTTATGCAGAATCATCGGTTTGCCGTCATAAATTGTTGTTGCATTATTTTGGTGAAGAGTATACAAAAGACGATTGCGGTGCTTGTGACAACTGCTTGAATCCAAAAGAACGATTTGATGGACAAGAGGAAATGAAATTGGTGCTCGAAGCCGTACAAAGCGTCAAACAGCTATTTAAAACAAAGCATATTGGTGAGCTGCTAGTAGGTAAAAAGTCGGGCGATATAAAAAATGCCAAGCATGATACCAATGAATTTTTCGGCTCAGGCGATGAACATGACGAAAAATACTGGAATGCTGTAATACGTCAGGCGTTGGTACACAATCTGTTAGCAAAAGATATTGAAAGCTACGGCATTTTGAAGCTAACGAAAGAAGGCAAAGACTTTATGAAAAAGCCTTATCCGATTATGTTAGTCCGAGAAGCCGATTTTGAAAATGAGGATGAAGATGATTTTGATGATGTAAAACTTGGAGGTATGAAAGGCAGTGGAACAGACACCACCTTGTTTGCCATGCTGAAAGATTTGCGTAAGTCGCTTTCCAAAAAAGAAAAACTACCTCCTTTTGTGCTGTTTCAAGATCCCTCTTTGGAGGATATGGCAATACAATATCCTATCACCATGGATGAACTCACACAAATTATTGGAGTGGGAGCCGGGAAAGCTGCAAAATATGGTGAACCTTTCCTCAAGCTCATTAAAGAGTATGTAGAAGAAAATGAAATTACCCGCCCGAATGATATGGTGGTCAAGTCAGTGGTAAATAAATCCGGCTTGAAGGTGTTTATCATTGTCAGTATTGATAGAAAACTTTCTTTGGAAGATATTGCCAATGCCAAAAACTTGGATTTTGACGAGATACTCACCGAGATTGAAAGCATTGTGGCAAGCGGAGCTAAGCTCGATATCAATTATTATATTGATGAAGTGGTGGACGAATATCACCAAGAAGATATTTATGAATACTTCAGAGAAGCCGAAAGCGATTCGGTAGAAGAAGCATTGAGTATTTTGGGCGAATCGGAATACTCCGAAGAAGAAATTCGTCTGATGCGTATAAAATTTATGTCGGACTACGGAAACTAAGGAGTTTGCAAAGCCACACACCTCAAAAAGAACTGCCTCTCATGCATAAAGGGAGTAGCTTATCGAAAAGCTTGCGCAATTTGGTAGGTTTGCTTGCCATATTGGGCATGCTTGTATCTATTGTTTGTTGTCATCGCACGAATGACGAGCCCACAAGACCTGCAATTTTGCTTAATGAAGAGCAGATGTCAGCTGTGTTGTTGGATATTCATTTAGTGGAATCGCTTATCAGCACAAAAAGAAATATCGGACAGCATGAGGACCAAAAAGAAGCTTATTTTGATTTAGTATTTCGTAAACACGGGCTGTCCAAGCAGCTTTTTGATGATAATGTGCTGTATTACAATCGTTTCCCCAACATGATGGAAGGGATATATGATTCGGTAACGCGCCGCTTGGAGCGTATGCAGGACAGCATCCCAAAGCCGGGCAATCAGGATTTGTCAACGGGTGAATAAAGCAATGCGATCTTCCATATCGCCTGCAATTGTTAAACTATAGGTAAATTCCATGCGGGATGCATTTTTATAAGTGCCCGAACCGGAAATACGCCAGTTATTTCCAATTGTCGAAGAAGTTAACGTAAGCGTACGACCTGTTACAAGTGCATGTGCTACATCGCCCGATCCAGCGAAATTTTGAAGCAATACTTCCGTGGAATTTGACGGGTTTCGCTGTATGCTAACCGTATAATTCAATTTGTAGGCATCATCACTGACGGACCAGCTGCCAATGAATTTTGCTGCGGGATCATCCGTATCCAAATCAAAATCATCATCTAATTCACACGCGTGAAACAGCGGTAGCAAGATGAGTAACAACAAGATACGCCATACTTGTTTTTGTGCTTTCATCATATGTTTTGTTCAATTAGTTTATCACGGCAAGCTTTTGAATATAGCGTGCCGCACCTATTGAAACATCAACAATATATATGCCATTTTCTAGTGTGGGGAGGTTTAAACGATAATTTGATGAAAAATTTGATGCTTGTAATGCATTTAGCTCGGTTTCGTAAAGGAGTTGGCCATTTAAGCTTCTGATTGCGATAGTTGCCTGTTCAATATGCTCCTTAAATTGCAAATTTGTGTATCCGGATGCGGGGTTGGGGTAGATGCTAAACAAATCTCGGCTTTCTTTTTCAGCTATTCCAACAAACATCCCGCCTGCTTCGATTACAGTTTCTGTGATATTTTCTACTGTTGGCTCCCAAATTCGTTGGGAAAATATATTTTTATCCGGCTGAATTACAATTACCGTAGGATTGGATGAAATCATAAATGCATCATAGGCTTTGTTTCCTCCACCGTCTAATCCACTCACACTTGGCAAGGTAATATTGTAAGTCGAATCGAAGGCTGCCACCTCATAATTATTCCCGTTGACATTGATTGCCATGAAGAATACATTTCCTTCATTAAACCCGAAGCGTTCGTATGCCATTTGAAAATCGTATGCAAAAAGCTGGCAGGAATGGCAGTAGACACTAAAAAAATCAATCACTACGATTTTTCCTTCCTCAAGTAAAGGGAATAATTCAATCATCTGACTATCAAGAGTTTTTACTTGAAAGTCAACTGCTTCTGTTAGTGGTGTTTGTGGCTTTGCAGTAAAGAATATCAGCAACAATGGTAAAAGGAAAATATACTTCAGTTTCATGGCAGCATAAATTTAATTGCTACAAAAATAGTTTAAATTCCTGATGAATCAAATATGCATATAGGTGATTATATGCATATATGTGTTATACTCTAATTAACTCTTTTAATTTTCAGCTATTTTTATTCAGTAATAATGCAGTTAATCAAGCCTTTAACTCATTAATTATTTTGCTTGCAAGCCTGCTTGCACCGATACGAAACAGCTCCGGATTGAGCCAATATTCACCAACAGTTTCTTTCACAATCTTGTAATAAAGAAACGCTGTTTGGGTATCCGCTATTCCTCCGGCAGGTTTAAAACCTACTTTTTTTCCGCTAGCCTCATAATATTCTTTGATGGTATCCAGCATAATCATTGCTGCTTCGGCAGTGGCAGCAGGCTGCACCTTTCCCGTTGATGTTTTTAAAAAGTCGGCACCGGCATTCAGTGCTATTTCGGATGCCTTTCGAATAATTTGAGGATCGGCAAGTTCGCCTGTTTCTAGAATCACTTTCAGCTTGGCGTTTCCACATGCTTTTTTTGTTTCATTTATCTCGGTAAACACTTCATCATATGCAGCTTCCAGCATTTTTCCTCGGCTGATTACCATATCCACTTCGTCTGCTCCTTCGGCAACAGCCCATTTTACTTCCTCCAACTTCAAATGGAGTGGCAGCTGACCGGAAGGAAATGAGTTGGATACCGTCGCGATTTTTATGTCGGATTGCTTCAATATTTCGGCAGACTGCTTAACAAATGGCATATAAATGCATACGGCTGCCACTTTCAAGCCTTGGGCTTTATAAGCCAAAGCTTGATTACAAAATGCTTGAATACGTGCGTGATTATCAGTAGCTTCGAGGGTAGTTAAGTCTAAAAATGAAAATAAATCCTTTAACACTCGGGTGTCCGGCTTTAATTCCTGACTCGAAATTTTATTAATGCGCGCTTCTAAGGTTTCGGATGTCTCGGTATATTCTTTGAATTTCATGTCTTTTTTTGGCAAATTTACATAAAAGACATAGGATTAGCTTCATTTAAAATGAAAATACACTAAAGCGCAATATCCAACTGCTAGCAGATTCTTATCTCCATAATCGGATAAGCCCTACAGAAACGTAGTAAAAATTTGTATAAAATTTAGCTGCTTTTCGAAGGTAAAAATTAAAGTTAAATTTTTAAAGCCTTGAGGAACAGCTGTGTGGAACATTCATTTTGTGTGTTATTTCCTTTTGGCACATAAGTTGCCTAATGGATTATAAATAGTATAGAAATGCTTGGTATAAAGATACGCAGAAATAAAAAGACAGAATTGGCACATACCTATTATAAGTGTGCACGCTGTGGATATATTTCACTTGTTAAGAGTGAAAGCTGCCCAATTTGTATCAAGGACGGATTCACCATAAAAATGAAATAAGATGCGGGTGAACGAATTCTATACCATACAAGAAATTAGAAGCTTTGGCTTGAGGGAGTCTTTAACCGCAGATAAAAAAGCCAAAGTATTTTTAAATGGAACTAAGGTGTATTTTTTTGAACTTGTGGATGATCAGCCAAGATATCGCTTGTATTCCGTTATAAATAAGCGGTTTTTCAATAATAATTCCTTTATTTAAGCCCGAAGGGATTATGCAGCGGCAACCCATCAATTAGAAACCCTATGACATGCCTCATAGGGTTTTTTATTTTTCTTGCGAAAGTTGTTGGAATTGAATTATGTACTATATTTGGTTGGCGAATTATTTTTATTAACCAAAAACAGCTTATTTTATGAGAAGAAATCTACTAATTGTAAGTTTGCTTTTTGTTGTTTCCTTTGTTTATGCACAAAGCCCTTTACAGAAACAACTTGAACGACTAAAAAAACAAGGATTATTTACCGAACTGCGTGCTGATGAACAAGATTTCATCAGTGCTACTTCCAATCCTTATGTAACAAATGGCAGTGCTGCCATAGATGTTGTAATAGGTGAATGTCGTTATGACCGTCAGTCGAATTACTCCATGCAACGCCGCCTGCATTTATATGATGATGGTACGATTGGTGCTACTTGGATGCGCGGAATGTTGGACCCTTCTTATGCCGATCGCGGCACCGGTTATAATTATTATAACGGTTCTTCATGGGGACCTTATCCCAACGAGCGCATTGAATCGGTGAAAACCGGCTGGCCTTCCTATGCTCCATTTGGAGAAAACGGTGAAATTGTTGCGAGCCATACTGCCAATGCAACAGGCATAGTGTTCAGCTGGCGAGAAAATAAAGGCAGTGGAGATTGGAACAGCTTTACTTTCTCCGGACCTGATGGATTGGACCTGTTGTATCCTCGTATTGTAACAAACGGTCCTGACCGCAAAACGATTCATATTATTGCCCAAGTGCGCAATACCACTCCTTATGGCGGTCTTGAAGGAGCGCTAACCTATAGCCGTTCTTCCGATGGTGGTGAAACTTGGGAAATTGAACATGAAATCATTGATGGTATTGATGCTACACGCTTTAGAGGTGTTGGTGCTGACCGCTTTGCCTTCGCAGAACCGTATGGAGAAACATTGGCTTTTGTTGCCGGTGATGGATATAGCGATGTGGTGGTCATGAAATCCTACGATAACGGAGACAGCTGGGAGCGTATTGATTTTTATCTTAGCCCCGATCCGTTTATGGATGGCTCTGTCGAAATTCCGCGCTATGGCGCAGCCGACTCTTTCCACAGCATAGTGATTGACGACCTGCAGCAAGTGCATGTGTCTACCGGTAGGCGCCTCAACCGTGCTGATGGAGACGGAGGACTGTTTTATTTTCCGTTTTCGAATGGATTAATTTATTGGAACGAAAACCTACCACCACTCGATTCTACCATGGTGGGCTCCGATATTAGCGACCCCACTTCCATGCCGTCTGAATATCTGTTGGCATGGCTGGAAGATAACGAAGTGGATTCCATTGTTGGCGTGGCGACTTATTATGGAGGTATTACCAGCATGCCACAACTTGTATTCGATTATGAAAGCAAGTTTTTATATGCGTTTTATAGTGCACTTACCATAGGCTTTGCTACCGAAGATTATAACTATCGCCATATTTGGATGAAATATTCGGAAGATTATGGACAAACTTGGAGTGATGGGGTAGATTTAACCGGAGATATATTTCATTTGTTCTCGGAATGTGTCTTCCCTTCTGCTTCTCCGACAATTAATGATAAGATACACTTGATTTACCAATCGGATGATGCCCCGGGCATGGCAGCCAGTGGGGTAGAGCATCAGGTGCGCGATAATACCATTGTATATTTAACCGTGGACCTTGCCGTTGGAGTTGAAGAGCAGCAGCCTAAGCTGTTGTCGGTCGAACAGCTGCATCCGAATCCGGCTTCGGACTTGGTGAATATTGTAGTAAATGTGGATCGTCCGCTTCATGCAGAAATTTCGGTTGTAAAAACCTTGGGACAAGAAGTATATCGCAGCGATAGACGATTTACATATGCCGGACCACATCGGGTGGAGCTGCAACTTAATCAGTTTGAAAGCGGATTGTATTTTGTGCGCTTCAATACAGGAAATCAAACAGTTGTACAAAAATTAATCATCAAATAATTGATGAAATATTTAATAGTTTTGATAAAGTTCCGTTAGAAATAGCGGAACTTTATTTTTTTGCGCTCAGCGCATCGAATAGCTGTGCCATTTTACGAGTCAGCATCCGTCGAGAATAGTTTTCGATATGTTGGGGATGAATGGATGGTCGTTGATTTTTGAAATCATCAAAAAGTGTACGAATATGAGTTTTCACTACTTCTTTTTGATTGAAAGGAGCAATAAAACCGCTTTTTGTTTCACGAATTATTTCAGCTATATCACTATCCTCGGGGCAAATAGCTAATATTGGTTTTCCTGCATTCAGATATTCAAACACCTTGCCGGTAAGTATATATGCAGCATTTGGAATGCGGTTGATGCAGAGCAGTAGAACGGCTGCTTGTTGTTGCAATGCAGGCACTTCGGAATGTGGTACATAATCTTGCAGGCTGACATAATCTTGCAGCTGCTGCTTTTTGATTTCTTCTAAAATAGTTCGATCTGTTTTACCTACCAGCTTAATCTCCAGATTTGCTGCAAACTCATTGTCTTCTTTTACTAGCTCGGATAATGCTTCCCAAAGTTCGGGAGGATTTTGATCGGGCAGGAACATGCCGGTATAAAGTATGCGAAACTTATCGGCTTGCCCGGACTGTATTTGCTTGAAGTCTTCATGGTCGTAGCCGTTTGTGATGGTGCTTATGGCAGTTGTAGTCAGCTTTTGGAAGTCTTTTTTCATAGTATTTCCAACCACCACAATATGGTCGGCTTGCCCTAACACCTTGCGCTCCATCCGCTGATGTATCCGTTTGCTGAGGGCGGTAAGTTTCAGCTTGTCAAAATAATATATTGCTGTCCACGGATCTCTGAAATCCGCAATCCATGGAAGATGAAGCTTCTTTTTCAGCCTTTTTGCAATCAGATGCAGCGAATGTGGAGGTCCGGTGGATACAATCAGCTCAACAGGCTTTTCTTTCAAATAGTTTTTCAGAAAATTTACGGATGGGCGCAGCCATAAAACCCGTGCATCCGGAATAAAGATGTTGCCTCTTATCCACAGGGCGAGCGATTCGCGACTTTTATCGGACTGTGCATCGTCTTCTTTCAAAAAACCGTGTTGAAACACTTCGTCTTTACGTTTTCCGGTGAATTTACGATACCATTGATAGGGTTCGCTAATTGCTTTTTGAATGATTTCCGTATGGGCTGGTATATCGGACATCAGGCTTTCGTCCGTATAGGGCATTTCAGGATTTAGGGGTGTATATACAACAGGTTCCCAGCCAAATTCGCTCAAATATTTCACAAACTTAAGCCAACGTTGTACGCCTGCCCCGCCTGATGGCGGCCAATAATATGTAATTATCAGCACACGTTTCATGCTTAAGGCTTCTGCTCTTTTTGTGGACGTAATGAGATGAAAATCCAGCCGGCGGCTAGCAATAACAGCAGTGCAGAGCTGATGAGGGAAACCGGCTGACCGACCTTCCAAACTTTGGGTTCAAACTTCATTACAATATCATTTTTTCCAGCCGGAAGATGCAAGGCGCGTAAGGCATAGTTAGCACGAATCAGAGGCTGCTCAATTCCGTTTACGTAGGCTTTCCAGCCTGCGGTATACCAGATTTGGCTGAAAACCACTAGGCTTTCTCCCTTGAAATCAGCTTCATACACCAAATTATTAGGTGCATAGGACATTAAATCTACATTTCCTTCGGTGTTAAAGCGAGCATTGCCGCTTGGAAGCAAGGACGCAAATTCCTTATTGATGACAGCCGTAGTACGTAATTCGGTATCATAAAGTCGATTAATTTCTTCATCGGCATTTGAAACGCTTTGAATTGTTTGTACGGGCCATGCAGGACCAAACGCAAATGGATTGTAAATCGGCGCTTGCTGGGGATGATAAATGATATAGCGCGTATTCAGCATATTTAGCACTTGGTTTTGCTCCAGTGCTTCTTCAAGGGCTTCGATGCTGCTACTTTGTTGCATGCGTTGACCAAACATGCCAATTTCATCTTGAATATGGTAGTCAATCAAATCTTGATAGCGTTGTAGCTTCGCACCATGATACCCGCCAATGCTGTGATGGAAATAGGAAGCTCCCGTATCGTTAAACGTACTTGCGGTGAGGTCCAAGACCCGATAATCCGCATCTTTGTCTTTAGAAATTTCTTTGTTTGCGACCGATTCAGTAAATGGCTGGTCCAGCTTGCGTTTTGATACGAAATTATCACTGTTAAGGTAGCGCTGATTAATGCCTGCCATATCGATGACAATCAAAACAGTTAATATACTAATCAGATAAGCTTGTTTCAAGCGGTTTTTGGCATATAATATGAGTAGAGCAGCAGCTGTCACAATGAAAAATACGGAGCGTAGTGCGTCTTTTTTGAAAATGGCAATACGTACTTTTTCCAATTCATGAATGATCAGATTAATTTGAGAGCTGTCACCCGGATTGCTTTGGCGCAGGCTGTCGAATTGTTGTATCTCAAAGGAGCTCAAGAAGTTAAAGAAGCTGGATGGCAGGAGGTAAAACAATAAGCTGATGCCGGCGCTTAGTCCCAGTGCCGTATAAAACCATTTTGCTTTTGTTTTTAGCAGCTCCGGCTCTTTCAGTACGGTATAAAGCCCCATAAAACCCAATAAGGGGATGCATAGCTCTGCCAATACCAAGGTCATTGATACGGCTCTGAACTTTGCATATCCGGGGATATAATCGAGGAAAAAGTCAGTGAATGGCATAAAGTTTTTACCCCAGCTTAAGAGTATTGATAAGATGGTGGCTGCCAATAATATCCATTTATAATTCCCTTTTGTAAAGAATAATCCGATAAAAAACAGGAATACAATAATTGCACCGGCATATACCGGTCCCGAGGTGCCGGGTTGATCGCCCCAATATGCATTTTGCTGGGATATAATTTGTCGATAGTTGCGGTCTGCATGTTCCAGTGCGGGATGATTGGCGCCAATCATGGCTGTGGCACCGCCTTTTGCATTTGGAATCATCAATGACCAAGTTTCACCAATTCCGTAGCTCCAGTTTGTGATATATGATTTATCCAATCCACTGGTTTGATCATGGGTATCGGTGCTTAAAATTGGTTTGCCGCGCATAGTTTCTTTACTGTACTCCCAGGAAGCATAAAGGTTGGTGCCCTGTGTCATCACTGCAAGCAATGCTGCCAAAAGCAGTACACCACTTGCTTTTAAAAAGTGCGGCATGGTCTTTTTTCGGATTGAATCAACGAATTGCACGATGCCGAGTATCACGACAAGAAGCAGGAGGTAATAGGTTATTTGCAGGTGATTTGCTTCTAATTCAAGGGCTAATGCGATTGCCGCTAGCAAGCCACCCGATATATATTTCCCTCGATAGCTTAGGATGATTCCCGCCAGGACGGGCGCCATAAAGCTGATTGCATAGGCTTTGGAGGTGTGCCCTGCTGCCAGGATGATAAAAAAGTAAGATGAAAACCCAAATGCCAAAGCTCCGGCAATACTCAGCCAAGGGTCGATACGCAGCACCTGCAAAAGGATATAAAATCCGATGAAGTACAGAAATACTACACCAATCGGGTAGGGGAGCAGCTTGATGATGAAGTTTTTAATATGCCGGATAAGGTTTCCGCTATAAATTACGGAGATTTGCCAAGCGGGCATGCCGCCAAACATGGAGTTGGTCCATAAGGCTTCTTCTCCTGTTTTTTCACGGAAGTCGCTAATTTCTTTCGACATGCCTTTCCACATGGTGATATCGTGCTGCTCGAGGCGCTTGCCCGTGAGCATGGGGTGGAAGTAGATGGCCGAAACCAGGATAAATAGTACTATTGCTACGATATGTGGCAGAAATTGGCGCCAGCTTTTTAAAAAATTATTCATCGTCTTCGTGCTTATCGTTGTCTATAATTTCTTCAAAATCCACATATTCGCCAAAGTCGTCATCACTTACAGCTTTTTGTGGCTTTGTATATTTGATATCCATTCCTTTTTTCTTGTAATGGGATTGCTCATAGGCATCTTGAGGGGGAAATCCTTTTGCTTGATTTTGCATTTTCTTGAAAAATCGCTTGATAAGATAAGGCATGGTGTATCTTAGCACTAATCTGAGCAGATATAGTGAAACAAAAAACCAAAAAAGGAATACGAACAATTTTTCCATGTCGGGAAACTTAAGGAAGTTTGTGCAGGGAGCGAAATTACGGAAAAATATTATGCAATTGGTTCAGCTTTTTCAAATTTTTGACAAGCTATGATGGGTGGGATTATAAAAAACAAAACAGAAGGCAATGTACATTGCCTTCTGCCATCCCTTTAATAAATATATTTTGGCTAAAAACCGGCTATTTAAAATTCGTCGGATACAGACAGACGTTTTCTGCCTTTAGCTCTTCTTGCTTTTAATATTTTACGGCCATTTGCCGTTGACATTCTTTCTCGAAAACCGTGCTTATTCTTGCGTTTTCTATTTGAGGGTTGAAAAGTACGTTTCATCTTGACTAAATTTTTGGGAGTGCAAAGATACAGATTAAATAGTTTTATCCAAATCTTTGCACAACTTTTTTATAAAATAATCTTTAAGTAGGTCAAAATGAGCAGGAAACAAAACTTAGTTTTTCTTCTCCGGCACATTTTTTAATGTTTCAACAAGGTATTCCCAGAAGAGTCCTACGCTTTCAATATGCACTTTTTCATCCGGTGAATGTGGATTTCGGATGGTAGGTCCAAAGGAAATCATGTCCCAATTGGGATATGCAGCGCCCAAGATGCCGCATTCCAATCCTGCATGTATTACTTTTACTGCGGGTACCTTGCCATATTTTGCATTATAGGTGTCCTTCATGGTTTTTAATATGGCGGAGTCCACATTTGGTTTCCAACCGGGATAATCGCCTGTGGAGGTGGCTTCGGCTCCTGCACTGCTAAATACCTCACGGATTTGGGCAGCCAAAATAGCTTTGTCTTCGTCCACCGAGCTGCGTTGGAGCGTGGCAATGGTAATGGTGTCATTTTCTGATTTCACTACTGCCAGATTGGAGGAGGTTTCCACCACATCAGGCATATCGGCCGTCATGGCAATAACTCCGTTGGGGCATTTTGCTACAGCTTCAAACAAGCCTGCTTGTGTTTTAGCATCAATCAGCTTTGCGGGTAGCTCAGTTTTTTCAACTTCTACCGTTAAATCGGGATCTGCTTTTTCAAATTCGGATAATGCGATAGCTGCAAATTCTTCTACAAACTTTGGGAAAGTTGCTTCATGCTCTTCCTTGATTACTACGGTAGCAAATGCTTCTCTCGGTATGGCATTACGCAAGCTTCCGCCATCTATTTCAGCAAGGCGCAGCCCATATTTTGCTGCCGCTACTGTCATTAGTGCGTTAATGATTTTGTTGGCATTGCCGCGTCCGAGATTGATATCCATTCCCGAGTGTCCGCCTTTAAGTCCTTTTACACTGATACGATAGGCTGTCATAGCTGCGGGCGTATCTTCAAAATCAGGTTTAAATACACCGGTTGAATCCACACCTCCTGCACATCCTATATAAAGCTCGCCTTCATCTTCCGAGTCGAGGTTTAATAAAATATCACCTTGTAGCAGTCCGGGCTTCAGCTCATTGGCTCCGGTCATTCCGGTTTCTTCGTCAATGGTAAACAATGCTTCTACCGGACCATGCTCCAACTCAGTATCTTGCAGTACGCTCATTGCTGCTGCAACTCCAATGCCGTTATCGGCGCCAAGTGTGGTGCCTTTGGCTTTTAGCCAGCCATCGTCAACATGGGTTTGTATGGGGTCTTTTTCAAAATCGTGTTCAGTGCCTTCGTTCTTCTGAGGTACCATATCAAGGTGTGCCTGAAGGATTACACCCATTCTGTTTTCATATCCTGCAGTGGCAGGCTTACGAATGATTACATTGCCGATATGGTCAACTATGGTTTCCAAACCCAAATTCTCGCCAAACTCTTTGGCAAAGCGAATTATCTGCTCTTCTTTCTTTGAAGGACGTGGGATTTGTGTCAAATCATAAAAGTTTTTCCAGATGCTTTTGGGTTCTAAATCATGAATGCTTGTCATAAGGTTATGGTGTTAATGTCGTGATTAATAATGCAAATTTGCCGCTAAAGTACAATTTTTGCCGCGTATTTCGCCTATTTTTCTTTGTTAATTTACACAAACGCTTGTTGAAGCGAAATTGTTGTGCAAAAATTTTATCGAGAAATAAAACTTCGGGTTCATGCTGAAAGCTTCGCTAAATTTCTATTTTCAAGCTGTTTTTAGCCACAAAAAAGCCGACATTTATTTGATGCCGGCTTTTTCAATTTATATGAAATTTGGGGTCTAGGGGGTCTTATTCGGTAAGTCGAGTCCAAATCCTTTTTTCTTGTCAACTCGCTTCAGTACCAGTGACATAATCATTGCGAGGACGCCAAATCCTGCAAAAATTAATTCAGGTACTGTATAATTATATTTTGCTGTTAAATCGCCTGCGGCAATTGCATCGGCTACACCCGGGTTTGCGGCACTAAGTGACCATCCAATCAAAATTGGCACGGCAAGAAGTCCGATATTTTGAATCCAGAATGTAAGTCCGTAGGCAGAGCCCAAAAAGCGTTCTTCCACAATTTTAGGTATGGAAGGCCACATGGAGGCGGGGACTAATGAAAATGCAAGTCCTAATATAACAATGGTGGCATAGGCAACGAAATGGCTGAACATCTCAGCGGGCACTAATGCAAAGATTAAGTGTGAAACGGTTAATAAAATGGCTCCGTAAAACATCATTGTGGCACCCAGTCCTTTTCTATCGAGGAATGCTCCAATAAATGGCGTCAATACCATGGCTCCTATTGGAAAGAAGGAGAACATTGCGGCGGCATCTTTAATGCTGATATCTAATTTTGATGCGAGCATGTCGGTAGCAAATTTCTGGAATGGGAATATTGCGGAATAAAACAGCACGCATAAGCTTGCAATCGCCAGGAATCCCGGATTTTTGAGAATCAGCAGCAGGTCGGAAACCCTGAATGGCTCTTCCACTTCGTCTCCGGCTTCTTCACCAAGTTCTTTATCAAGGCGCACATCCATAATCGTATATGCAAGGAAGAGCAGGAATCCCACCACTAGGAACGCAACTCCCCAGAATACTGAATTTGGTACTCCGCCTTTTTCGGCAAAGATGGGCGACAGGCGAAATACGGCAAATACTCCGAGTCGGGCAACTGCCATTTCCAAGCCCATCGCTAGGGCAAGCTCTTTCCCCTTGAACCATTTTACAATGGTTTTTGAAACCGTGATACCGGCCATCTCTACACCCACACCAAAGATGGCAAAGCCAAAGAATGCAAGCTTGGCAGAAGATGGTACGGCATGCCAGAACGAATCGAGCCAATGGGCAAGGCCGCTGGCGGCAAAGCTTTCTGTTAAGGCATAATATTTGAGGAGACCTCCGATTACCATGGCGAGGCCTGAAGTAATCAAGGTGAAGCGGATGCCCATCTTATCGAGGATGATTCCGGATAAAATAAGGAAGAATGCAAACACATTTAAAAAGAATTCGGACCCTCCCAACATGCCAAATGTTTCGGGTGACCAACCGTGATTGCGCTCTAACAAACTTTGAAGCGGTGCAGCGACATCGACAAAGAAATAGGCGAAAAACATGGTGAGCGAAATCAATGCAAGCGCAATCCATCGCGCGGTAGCAGATTCACTCAGAGACTTTCTGACTTTTTCCATACTATGTGATTTTAGGTTTTGTTTCGTAAAGAACGGCTAAATTAGCTAAAAAATGGAAAAGTAATTGCATTATTCAAGGCTTTCCGGAATATTTTTCCTTTAAAACTTGCAATTGCTTGGTCATAAATAGCTTATAAAGGATGTGTTATCAGCCATTCTGTACAATGTGCTTCCAGCTCTGGGTAAAACTTATTGAAATGCTGTTGCAGTTCAGCTTCATGCTTTTTCAAAAGTGATACGGCATTTTCCATATTGGACACAAAGCGGGTTCGCCCTGCCATGCGCCTAAAGACGGCGTCTAATTCTTTGTAATCGCCATAGCTTGCCATCCAATTTTGTGCAATCATCCAAGGTAAAATATAGCGTGAACGTGGAGGCAGCTGCGTGAATCGTTTCATCATGCAAAAATATACCTGCCTTACAAAAGATTTTAAGCTTTCATCGCTATAGCTATCCCAGTTGATGGATAAAAAATAATCAAAATAAATATCCATTACTACCGGTGTATATTTTTGAAAGTAGGGGCGCATCAGGCTGACGGCTTTTTTGACTTCTTCGTGCGTATCCGTAAACTGATCAATGCTACGATGCAGCATGATGCCGCGTTGCACGGCAGGAGAAAATGCTTCAATCTGATTCCCTTTTATGCTGTCGGCAATAAAATTACCTACTAAAATATCCGGTTCGTTAGCTGAAAGCAAGGCATGTGCCAGAAAATTCATTTTTGCCGCAAAAGTAGCGATTATTTCATTTGGGACGAAAGTAGATATTGTAACTGCAAAAACAGTGATTTGCTCCGGAATCCGAGCTTTTCATGTATTCGCTGCGCTAGGATGTGCGAAAATTATTATTTAGATTTATTCTGTATAGCGCAGAATAATTGTTGGGCAAAATTGAATTGTTATTTTTGTAACATTAAAATACTTTGCTTAATAAATAACTGAAAAAATATTATGGAAAAACGTTTATTGCTGGGTGATGAGGCTATTGCACAAGCGGCTATCGATGCCGGTATTTCCGGTGTATATGCTTATCCGGGCACCCCTTCAACCGAGATTATGGAATATATTCAGGCTTCTGTGGAAGCCAAGGAGCTGCACATTCGATCCTTGTGGTCGGCAAATGAGAAAACAGCTATGGAAACTGCCTTAGGCATGTCGTATGCCGGCAAGCGTGCCATGGTTTGTATGAAGCATGTGGGCTTAAATGTGGCAGCCGATGCTTTTGTGAATTCGGCTATTACGGGAGCCAATGGCGGTCTTGTGGTGGTGGCAGCGGATGACCCATCCATGCACTCATCACAAAATGAGCAAGATTCACGCTTTTATGGAAAGTTTGCATTAATACCCATATTGGAGCCGGGCAATCAGCAGGAAGCATATGATATGACCTATTATGCGTTTGAGCTATCCGAAAAGCTGCGCGTCCCGGTCATGCTGCGTATTACCACACGATTGGCTCACTCCAGAACAGGTATTTCTACCAAAACTCGCCAAAAACAAAATGAAATCCGCTTGCCGGAAAATCTGCGTCAGTTTGTACTGCTGCCTGCTATTGCCCGAGTGCAATATAAAGAGCTGCTTAACAAGCAAGATTCCATGGAGTTAGAAGCAACAGAGCGTGGATTTAATCAGTATATCGAAGGTACAGACAAAAGCATGGGTATTGTAGCTTGTGGTTTAGCATACAATTACTTGCTTGAAAACTTTAAAGATTCTCCTTGTCCATATCCAATCGTAAAAATCGGACAATATCCCGCACCACGGGTTTTGTTAAGCCGTTTGTATGACGAATGCGACAGCCTGCTTGTTCTTGAAGACGGCTATCCGATAATTGAGGAGTTGGTGCGTGGCATGCTGGATAAAGGAAAAACGGTAAAAGGACGTATGGATGGTAATTTGCCGCGTGATGGCGAATTGACTCCGAATATTGTTGCCAAAGCCTTGGGAATCCATGTTGAAGTAAACGGACAAGTCCCGGAATTGGTAAAAAATCGTCCACCAAAATTATGTGCCGGCTGCGGACACCATGATGCATTTATGGCGTTGAACGAAGCAATTAAAGAATACGGTCGTGGTCGCGTCTTCAGCGATATCGGCTGTTATACGCTTAGTGCATTGCCGCCACTCGAATCCATTAACAGTTGTGTGGATATGGGAGCTTCCATTACCATGGCAATCGGTGCTGCCGATGCCGGATTGGTGCCTGCCGTTGCCACAATTGGTGACTCCACCTTCACACATTCTGGAATGACAAGCCTTTTGGATGCCATTAATAATAAATCTCCAATTACCGTGCTGGTGTTGGATAACTCCACTACCGGTATGACAGGTGGTCAAACCTCATCTGCCTATGGCAAAATTGAAGACATCTGTAAAGGACTTGGAGTGCATGAGGACCATATACATGTGATTAAACCTTTACGTCGTTTACATGATGAAAATGTGGAAATCATTAAAAAGGAACTTGCATATGAAGGTGTTTCGGTTATCATCCCACGAAGAGAGTGTATACAAACGCTGAACAGAAGGATGCGACTGAAAGCAAAAGCCAAACAACTTGCTTCTTCCGACAATTAATAAAAGTATATTCAATACAAAACTTGTAAGAAAATGAAAAAAGATATCATATTAGCCGGAGTAGGAGGTCAAGGGATTTTAAGTATTGCTGCATGCATTGGTTTGGCGGCTTTATCCGAAAATCTTCAGCTTAAACAAGCAGAGGTTCACGGTATGAGTCAGCGTGGCGGTGCAGTGCAGTCGCATCTACGGATTTCTTCAGAACCTATTGCCAGTGATTTAATTCCGGAAGGAAAAGCCGACCTTATTATTGCTGTGGAACCTATGGAATCCTTGCGTTACCTTCCTATGCTTCATGTAGAAGGACGAATTATCAGTTCGACAAATCCTTTTGATAATATTCTCAATTATCCTGAGGTGGAAGAGGTAATTCAAGAGATTCGCAAGCAAAAGCATTATACCATTTTGGACGCAGATACCATTGCCAAAGATTTGGGCTCGGTAAAAGCTGCAAATATGGTGGTTTTAGGTGCAGCATCTCCATTTTTGGATATTGAAGACAGCATTATTGAGAATGCCGTAATGCAATTATTTGCATCCAAAGGAGAGTCGGTGGTAGACCTGAATGTGAAAGCCTTTAAGGCAGGGCGCGATTTTGCGCTTCAAAACAAATAATTTAATAAGGTGTCTTCGGGCACCTTTTTTATTTTTACAAATATTTTTTTACCAACATTAGGTTGTTAAAACTAATTTGGTTTTTTGACCGCTACATCAATTAAATCCTATATTTTTGTAGGCTGTATTTTTGATGTTATTTACTTTGCCATGCCTAAATTTGCCAAAAAACTGATTCAGAGTAGTTTACTTATTTTTGTCGTATCACTCGTACTAGCGTTTCCCGCTTGTAATAGCTCCAATCACGAACAACAGCTTGTGGAAGAAGAAATCGCCGAGCCGAAATTTCTTTTCGATATTCCGGTAGATTCGTTGGAAGTGATTCAGGATCAGATAGGTAAAAATCAATATCTGGCAGATCTACTGCTGCAATACAGTGTGCCTTATGTGACAATTGACGAGCTGGTCAGAGTATGTAAAGACACTTTTGATGTGCGTAAGATTCGTACGGGTAATAATTATTTTGTGATGCTGTCCAATGACAGTTTACGGACTCCAAAATATTTTGTGTACGAGATAAACCGTGCCGATTATGTGGTTTTCAGCCTTTCGGATTCATTATATGCGTATCGAGGTCAAAAAGAGGTCGAAACGCATATAGAAACTGCACACGGGCTCATTCAATCTTCCTTGTGGAATGCAATGGTAGGTAATGGATATAACCCTGAGCTAGCCGTGAAGATGTCGGATGTGTATGCATGGACGGTTGACTTTTTCGGAATTCAGAAAAACGATCGATTTGAAGTGATTTATGAGCGTAAATATATTGAAGGTGAGCCGGTAGGAGTGGGAAAGATACTTGCTTCGCGCTTCCATCATTATGGTAAAGATCATTATGCTTATTATTTTGAGCAAGATGAGGAAGGTGATTATTTTGACGAGAAAGGGGAGAGCCTGCGCCGTGCATTCTTGAAGGCTCCTTTAAAATACAGCCGTATCAGCTCACATTTTACGCATAGCCGCTATCATCCTATTTTGAAGATTAACCGTCCGCATCACGGGGTGGATTATGCTGCACCTGCCGGGACACCCGTATATGCTATTGGACAAGGCGTTGTAACACGTAAGGGGTATCAAAAAGGGGGCGCGGGTAATTATTTATATATTAAACATAATGGTACATATACCACAGCTTATATGCACTTGCAAAAGTTTGCATCCGGCATCCAAGAAGGTACGCGTGTAACACAAGGACAGCTGATTGGTTATGTGGGCAGCACCGGACTTGCCACAGGTCCGCATCTCGATTTCCGTTTCTTTAAAAATGGACAGCCCGTAAACCCGCTTACGGTAGAATCGCCCCCGGCAAAACCCATCGAGCCGCAATATATGACTGCTTTCGCTCAGCTGGTAGAAGAAAAACAGCAAGAATTGCAGCTGTTGATTGATGAAATCAATTTGGCAGCCGCTTCTACGGAAGCAGAAGATGGCTTTGAATCAGATTTATAATTTTTTCAAACCTGCATAATTCACCAATTCATAAGCTTGTTAACCTAGCTCGAATTAAGCTGGCAAAAACTTTCAAAAGAAAATTATTCTTCAGCGGTTTTTGCGACAGCTTTCTTTTTTCGCTTTGGAAAACTGCCGGGTAATATCACATTGATTAACTTTTTGCCCCATAAGCCCAACTGAACACCTACTCCCAAACTAAGGACAGATAAAATAAAAGTCCAAATTCCGTAGCTTTCTTTTGGTCCCAAATACATCATGCCAAAAGCTAATACAAGTATTATCAGGCTGAAAATGATTTTCACGCGCAATAAGGGCGTTTTCAGGGTTTTAAAACGGGTAAAGCCATCAATTGCACCGGTTATCATGGCTAAAATTAGGGTGAACGGAAACACAAATACCGCTAATATGAGCACGCTACGGATGATTACAGGCTGGAAATCCGGAAAAAGCTTTAGCAGTATTATAAAAGCCGGAATACAAATCACCAAAGCTTGTGAAAGGTGAATGGCGATGGGATGTAAGTCCAAATTAAGAATTTGCAGGCGATTGAGTGCCACTCTTTCGCGATAGGGTTCAAACACTTTACGGGGCATGCCGCAAGCCGGACACACATCGCCTAATTTGTCAGCCGGCATGATATAGCCACAAGGGCGGCAACGTACAAGTTCTTTCATATGAATCAGGTTTTAATGTATAGCTAAGATAATTACACGCTTCGGACTCAAAGATAAGCATATATGTGCTTCAAGCACATCCTGTGAAATGTTTCTTTTGTGATGTAAATAAGGGATTTCATTGTTTTGAGCTATCGAAGAACAAGCTAAAATACCAGTATTTATACATGAAGTCGCAGAGTGTATAAAAATGGCAGCTGAATAAAAGATTCGGAATTATTTGATGCATCTCCGTAGCTGTCAAGCCTCCGGATAGATAAAATCTGTTTTCTTTATCGCATTATAATGCAGAAAAATCAGGATTTTTTAGGGTTTTTTGGAGATAAAAAGTACTCCAAAATGAACATTACCCAATGTAAACCTACAAAAATGAAAAATATAAAGACAAAAAGATTGGTTGAAAATGTTGTTCCTTTATCCAGCAAATAGCTTGTAACAATAAATACAAAAAGAATGTTTTTGAATAATTCGTTTAAAGTACTTTTTAATTTTACAGACTTAAGGCTAAAAATGAACGTACTAACATACAATAGTATCAAAATTAAAATTTTCAAATCCATGACAATTATTTAAATGAAAGCAATATGTTTCTTAAACCGCAAAAGTAATGTGTGGCTGAAGCATGAAGGTTCAACAAGATATTTTTATAATCTATCAACATATTCATTTTCAACGTCTTGTATTGACGTTGATAGCGTTATTACAAAAGTAGTAATAATACTGATTCAAACCAAGTGCAGCTAAGCTGTTCCACACAAAAATAACCATCGCTTGCTTGTCTTTAATAAGGCGCAATTTAACTGCATTTGTTTACTTAATGAGTTCTTTTTTCCTTTACTTTTTAATCCATTTCCTTGTTTGAAATATTTTGTTGTTTCTGACTAAATTATTATTTTTGGAACAATTCAGGTTTAAAGAATGAATCATTTATGAAAAAAATAGTCTTGTCTGCTCTATTTCTAATAACTGCTTCATTTGTTTTTGGTCAGGATGAACATATCGAGCCGGAATCAAGGCCTGTTAATAATATCAATTTATCGGTATTAGGAGATGTATCGCTGTTTGGTGTCAATTATGAACGCATCTTTTTTCTCAGGCCGCACTTTGCTTTAACCGGGCGAGCCGGTACAGGAATTTTCATGGATTTGCATTTATTTAGTGCTGATCCTGCGGATAAATATATCGCATTTCCGCATCACTTTTCGATGCTTTTGGGGCAAGGGAGGCATTTCTTTGAATTAGGAGTTGGCGCGACATTTTTGGCTGGATATACGAAAAACACTTCAACAAAGTATCACCCATATCCCATATTTGCCTATCGATTACTCCCGCTGAGAACACAAAAAGTTAACCTCAAGCTTGTGCTTCCGTTACTAATGAAAGTAAGAACCGAAACATGGAACGCTGGTCCAAATGCAGGTCAAACAATTACAAAAACGGTTGTTTACACCCTCCCGGGGCTTGCTGTGGGGATTAGTTTTTAATTTGCTTGATTCACCAATTCATGACTTAAGCAGGTTAACAAATTCACTTAGCAAAACTGTGTTTATTAAAGTTTTTTCTGCTTAAGATTTTTTAATTCTTTCAATTCTTTAAACAAATTAAAATATTTTTTTGCGCCGGCTATAACTCCAGTCACACATAAATTCAACCTGCTTCACTGATTGGCAATGCCTTACTTTTGATGGATTGAAATTTATATAAAAATAAAACATTCAATCTTCAAATCAATTAAATATGCTGAAAATCAATAAGATAATAATAAAGTAATATGTATTCCTATGTGGTAACTGATTTTGGATATAGTGGTTTAATAGCTTGGTGGGTGCATTTTGGTTGCTTTTATTTGAGTTGATTCAATTATTTTCATTGAACAAATAAATTAGTTTATTGTTTACAAGTGCGTATAGTCGAGAACTTTTCAAATAGTTTTAAAATATTATTTGCATTATCCGATTACTATTTTATATATTTGAAGCGGCTAAATAAAAACAAAATGTTTTGGTAAAAATGATTTTTTAATGACAAATGATTGTCATTTTTTGAAATTCGTTTTAACTAAATACATAGCCTATGGTGAGCTTATTCTACACTCTGTCAGCCTAAGCAGTAAATTATTTTGAAGTAATTACTGCGGAGTCGGTAATCTTTCAAACACATTTTGTGTTGTAAGTACATTTTATTGCTCTATTGTTTCCAATAGAAATTCAGATAAATTTTACTCAAGACTTCAATACAAAAAAACAAACGCAAATCCTGCATAATCTGCGAGGATACTTTTATTTTTTCTTTTTTAACCAATTGTTTATTCATTAAAATTCAACGATTATGAAAATTTCAACAATTTTATTTTCTCTTTTTTTAGCTGTAGTTGTTACTGCAGGTTTTACATCCTGTAAAAAGGATAAAAATAGCGATCCGGTAATTACTTCTGTTACCGTAAATCCAACCAGTGTCAATGCCAATGGCACTGTATCAGTCAATGTTGTTGCCTCCGACCCTGATGGTGATGCACTTACCTATTCTTATGTAGTATCCGGTGGTGCAATTTCCGGCTCAGGCGCTGATGTGACATGGGCAGCACCTTCTGCTGAAGGAGCTCATTCTGTTAATGTTACGGTTAGTGACGGAAAAGGAGGGACAGCTACCAGCTTCGGTTCACTTACTGTACTTCCGGCAGTAACGCAGGTAACAGGGACTGCTAGTTTCCCGGCAGGTGTTACAGGCGACCTCGTTAATGCAAAAGTAAGTTTGTATACATCCTATGATAACTGGCTTTATAATCAGCCAATTAAATATGCTGCTGTAACCGGCTCAGGTGCCAGCGTTACATTTACAATTCCCGGAGTAAATCCAGGTAATTATTATCTCGACATTTGGAAAGATATTGATAATGACGCAGGTTGGTCATCTGGCGATTATGTTGGATGGTATGGCTCTGGCGGCCTTGGCAGCCCTGTGCTTACAGAGTTCCAGATATCTCAAGGAGAAACCTTTAATTGTCATGTAAATATGTACCTTATTGCAAAAAGCGGGGGGACCGGGAAGCTTTCCGAGTAAATTATGAATCTAGCCTATAGAAAACCGGATCTAAAAAATCCGGTTTTTTTGTGAAAACTGTTTGTCGCTTTTCACTAGGCACACCATAATTGAGGTCTTTTGTTTGCTTTTTACTGTTTTGAGCCTTGATAAATAGGCGCAGGCGTATTATTTATTTTAATTCCATGACTTGTTCTAATAGTGGTGGAAGTCCGCTAGGATTTATTTGATCGCTTTCCCAAAAACTCATTACACAACTAACAAAATTGTTTCTTACGGGTGCCGAAACCAAATAAATAGTTAATTTATTGCTGCCTTCCATTTTTAGTAGGAGGGATTTTCCACCTGTAAAACTATATTCAACTTTCCTTGCAAAAGTTTCTACTCCTTCGAAAGTTACATCGACAATTGTATCTGAAACGATTTTTCCTCCTTTTTTTGAGGTGACAGCTGTAAATTGATCATCAACTGTCGTGGAAGCATCTTCCAAACTTTTATGCACACTCCAATTCATTTGCCCATAATAAGGACATTGCACATTATTTATCCCCATCCATCTACAACTGTTTCCCAATGGAATTTTTCGCCCTGCAAAATTAATACTGTCAATTTCAAGAGAATTATAAACGCTCTCGGGTATGCTGTTGTTATAAACAAGATTAATCCTGCATAATTCACCAATTCATAAGTTTGTCGCTCTAACTTTATCGTAATAAGCTTATGAACATTGCGTTAGGATCATTTATTAGTAAATTCATGAATTAAGCAGGTTAAAAAAGACTTCCATAAACAAAACCGGACAATGTTGCCATTATGATTACAAGAACTACAAATACCATGGTTTTCTTTGTACCCATTACCTCACGTATGACCAACATATTGGGTAATGAAAGCGAGGGTCCGGCCAAAAGCAATGCCAAAGCCGGTCCTTTCCCCATTCCGGAGGCTAACAGACCTTGAATAATTGGCACTTCTGTGAGGGTGGCAAAGTACATAAATGCACCTGTGAAACTTGCGAAAAAGTTGGATAACAATGAGTTGCCTCCAACAGCCCATTCAATCCATTCGTTTGGAATAATTCCGGCAATAGAAGTGGAGTCGTGAGTTGAACCCAGTAAAAAACCTGCTGTAACCACTCCTACAGCCAACATGGGCATAATTTGCTTGGCGAATTCCCATGCCGAAAGTGTCCATTCCCGATTATCTTCATCGTTTTTGTCATATAAAGTCATCAAGCTTAAAGCGATAATCCCAACAATCATTGGTACGAGTGGCACAAAAACCGGATTTGAGATAAATAAATTTGCCAAAAATGCAGAAAGCACAGTAGCTAATGCCCCTAACAAAACCCACTGCCATTTGATTCGTAAAATCTTTATCAATGAGTAACAAAGTAATAGTGCAAATCCACCGGTTATCAACCATTTGTTTGTAAAAATATAGTACCAAGCACTACTCGTATCATCAGATGCCGGGCTGCCCCAGTTGGCAAAAACCAGTATGGCAACCAATATAAAAAAATGGAAAGCCGTCTGTTTCATCGGGTGTTTCTCCGGTACATCCGTAAAATTCATCTGTTCTTCTTTTTTTACCTTTTCTTCTTTACGATAGATAAACGCCATTACAAGCCCGATGATAATGGAAAAGCTGATGGCTCCGACTGTACGCGCTATCCCCATTTCAACCCCAAGAATACGTGCGGTGAGAATAATGGATAGGATGCTAATTGCCGGTCCCGAGTAGAGGAATGCTATGGCTGGTCCCAGACCTGCCCCTCGTTTGTAAATACTTGAGAAAAGCGGAAGAATGGTACATGAACATACCGCTAATATCGATCCTGATATTGAAGCAATACTATAGGCAAGCCATTTTTTTGCATTCGCACCGAAGTATTTCAGCACTGCTCCTTGACTTACAAAAATAGATATGACGCCGGCGATAAAAAAGGCAGGTAATAAGCACAGTACTACATGTTCTTGCGCATACCATTTTGCCAAATCAAGCGTAGCCGCTATGGCGGTCATAAAAGTTTCATTTCCAACAGGTAAAAAGAAAATTGCTGAAAATACCACAACAATCCAAAGAAGGATTTTGAGCTCTCTTTTAGTATCCATATTTTACTGCTTTATAAACCTAATGCCTTCCGAACTTCCGCTTCTGACGGAACTCGCCCCTTAATTTTAATTACTTCGTCAACGACTACGGCCGGTGTGCTCATTATGTTGTATTTCATAATATCCATAATATCTTCCACCTTAGTGACTTGTGCCTGAACACCTGATTCAGCAACAACTTTTTCTACTACAGCTTGTGTAGTTTTGCATTTAGCACATCCTGTACCTAAAATTTTAATTTCCATAATTTCTTTTGTTTAAATGTAAGTTATGATGTAATAAATTCCGACAATTATAAAAATGGCTGCAACGATACGCTTGAGCCAGTTTTGAAAGATGTTCATTTTGTTATAAAACCTTCCGATATTCGACATGCTGTATGCTAGTAGATAGGCAATGATAAGGACAGGTAATCCGGTTGCTATTGAAAATATCGGAGGTAATAATAGTCCTGATGGTGCAGCTATTGTCATTGGAATTAGCACTCCAAAATAAAGAACTCCGCTAAACGGACAAAAAGCCAATGCGAAAGCCACGCCCATCAGAAAGGCATTCCAATAACCTCCTTTTTGTTTCTCTTCATTCACTTTGGGTTTCAATTTATCGAATAATGAAATGTTGAATTTTATAATATCCAACATCAAAATGCCCGCAATGACCAGCCCAAGCCCTAGCCATATTCCTCCGATAGCTTGCAGTAGTTTGGCAATTTTAAATTGACTTGCACCAACGTAGAATAAAAATCCTAATGCGGTGTAACTGCCCATTCGGCCCAGTGTATAAAAAATGCCACTGAAAAGAACTTTTCTCTTTTCTGCAATATTTTTGCTGAGATATGCGGTTGCCGTTATATTTGTTGCCAAAGGACATGGACTGATGGCTGTCATCAAGCCCAAAACAAAGGCAGCCAACATCGGCAAGTCGTTTTTATAGGCATCCACTATTTGCTGTAAGCACTCCATACTGCTGTAAATTCAAAAAGGATTAGTTTAGCTTGCTATCTACTTCCTTTTTTATTAAATCAATTACAACTTCCGGACTATTTACGGCATTGGCAAACGCCTCTTCTGTAATATCAACAGCATTGTCAGCTTTTGCGATAATCAGACCGTTCCATGAAATCTCATACTTTTCTACAAGCATTTCGTTTGCTTTTTCATAGGTAGGAAGCGCCAAAAACTTCACATTTGACTTTGAAGCGTAATTTGTTTCGATGGCTTCTTTAGCAACTCTCTCCACGGTATTACACGTCATGCAACGTTGTTTCCCATGAAAATAATACACATAAACAGTGTTGGCATCTTCCAGCGTGGCTTCTGTTTCCTTAGCTGTGTTCTGTGCTTTTCCGGATTCAGCATTCTCACAAGCTGTAAGCAGTAATAGGCTTAGCATAATTAATAGAACATTTTTCATTTTCAATTTGGATTTAAGCGTTTAAAACTATTTATCATATGTGCGTATTAGCCAAGAAGAGCTATCGACCAAGTCTACCAATCATATTCATAGGCTTAAGTTTTTATCTGAAGAGCTCCTCATTTTTCTACGCATTGCTTTTCAGTTTTGTGTTGTAAAGTTCTAAAAATGATTGTCTTATCTCATCGCGAATACGAATATATTCGCTGTAGATAAACTCAGGTGAACCTTGTGCATCCGAAGGATCGTCAAACCCAATATGCAGACGATGGGTTACTTTTCCTGCAAACACAGGACAAGTTTCATTCGCTCCATCGCATACTGTAATCACATAATCCCATTCTTCAGAAAGATATTTTTCAACACTATTCGATCTATGATGTGAAATATCCACGCCTGCTTCTTTCATCACTTCAACTGCTTTGGGATTAAGCCTTCCACTTGCTTTCGTACCAGCCGAACACACTGTCAAGTTCGCATCGAAGCACTGTAAAAAGCCATGTGCCATTTGGCTTCTGCAGCTATTGCCGGTACATAAAATTAGAATCTTCATAAAATCTACTACAAATAAATTTCTTTTGTTCGTAATTCGTAGAACTACGAACTATTCAGATAAAAAAACTATATTTCACATGATTCGCAAACAACGGCTTTAGTTTCAAACAGCTTCCCAAAAAGGCTTTTAACCTCAGCCCATTTTTCTTTGTTGATACAATATTTTACCATGGGCGGTGTAATTGTTCCCTGAATAATCTCGGCATCTTTAAGTTCGCTTAGATGTTGCGACAAGGTGCTTTTAGCCACCGGAATTACCTCAGACATATCCCCATGAAAGCAGCATTCCTGTGTTAAAAGCATTTGAACAATTGCCACACGCACAGGATGTCCCAAAGCTTTTGCAAGCCTTGCGATTTGCTTTTGTTCATCTGTAAATGACTTTTTTCTGCTCATTGTTATAGTTTTCAGTTCGTAAAAGTACGAACTGTTTTTTGTATTACCAAAAAACCCGAATTAATTTTTTAAAAATAATTGTGCAGTACTTATTGGTTTTGTTACTACTGCCTTGTATTTCACTTGGTGTAAGGGCTTTAGTGGCAGGCCAGAAGGCGGTAGCTTGTCAGCTGGATACTGATGTTTACTTCGTCATTCGCCGACAAAGAACATACTAAAGCTATAAAAACAAACGCTATGCCACAGCATCTAGCAGCAAGCTGCCAATTGTTTTTGGGGGTTTAATTCACCCTGACTAAATGTTTTTTCCAATTGTCAGGAATCTCATTAATATTAATAATTATCATTTCCGAGTCAATTGAAGCAGTTGATTTATTCAATGTTTCATTGATAAATTCCGTTTCAAGTTTCCACATTGCCCCCGTTGCAGGATCAATTATTACCAGTCCTACAAGGCCACCAAAAAGAAAATTCAAGAAATACCAATTGTCTATTGTGAATGTGACAGGCACTATCTTGTCATCATAACCTAAACTTGAAAATCTGACTTGGTATTCTGCTCTAGAGAAGAATCCTGATCCTGCTTTCAATTTAACAATTGCAGGCGTCTTGCCTAGGTATATTTCTTTTCCTTTTTTATCGCTTACACTTACGGTGGCGTTATTTGGACTGCTATTTATTGTAAGTGGGTATGTTCTTCTGCTAACAATAGTGGCACAACTTGAAAATAGAAAAACTGTTGCCATCATTATGGCTGTCATTTTAAGGAGGTTTTTTTTCATTTTGATTTTTGTTTTAATACTTAGCATATGGTTTTTTGGAATGGTCAATGGGCTCCATTATTGAAAAATGAAAGCTTGTTGCCAGCCTGTAAGTGATTGTCAGGAAGTGTCAAAATGAAAAATCGGTGGTTCTTTTGCCTGCCGCTTTCCATTAGGTTGTCGTTTTAATAACTTTCCCATATAGTCCTTTTTTACGACACAAATATAAACATTAATAAAGCAACTTCACCGGAATATCCGAATTAAAACCCCATAGCTAGAATAAAAGACCTGCTAGGCTTCTGTCAACGAAGACTTAAACCGAAATTCCGCTGCGCTGCATTTCGTTTAAATTCTATATGTTGGGTGCTGTTATTCTTTTGTCCTATTATATTTTTTCAAGAAATTAAACATCTCATCAACATTTTCAAGTTTCAGATTTGCGTTTTTAATTTCAGCAGATAATTCTGCATTTTCCTTGCAAAGTTCTGCTAATAATTCAGGTTTCAGCAATTTCACAGTCCCATCTGGTAAAATTACATAGCCAACTTTACAACAAACTTGAATTTGTTTATCATTTTCTTGTATAATTCCAAGTTTTCTTTGTTCAGCTTCAAATCTAGCTGGTTCTCCAATAAAGTACGAGTAAAATCCTTTTTCAATAATTTGATTATATCCTTTAATTTTTGAATATGGATAACTGTTAATATATACTACATTGTCGACTGTTACACCCCAAATTTTTTGTTCAACTTCAACAATGTCACTTTTTGGGGTAATTTTTGTTAGTCTAAAATTTTCTATTCCACCTGTCATAAACACGTTTCCCCCAGTGCGTTGCTTGAGTTGAAAATTAAAAGTTAAAGACGGTTCATTTTTTACAAATTCTGTAAAATTCTTGTATCCGTTTGCTTGTCCAAAGATTGAAAATACACTCAAAATTAAAATTGATACTAAAATTAATTTTTTCATACTTCATTATGTTTCAATTTTGCTAATTGCACCCAACGCCTCGGGCGGTTTGCGAAGTGATTTGCATTTTGCAAATCGCTTGTTAGTGGACAGTCCTGCAGGGCTGGACACGGCAAACCGCCCGAGGCGTTAGGTGGAAAGCCCGTAGGGATTTCCACCTAACGCCTTTTTTACGACACAAATATAAACATTAATAAAGCAGCTTCACCGGAATATCCGAATTGAAACCCCACAGATAGAATAAAAGACCTGCTAGGCTTCTGTCAACGAAGACTTAAGCCTAAATTTCGCTGCGCTGCATTTCGTTTAAATTTTATGTGTTGGCTGCTGGCATCTATCTATTCTAATTGCTTTTAATCCATGAAATAACATATTCTATTTTGTCATTGATCGGTGAATTTGTCAAAACTTCAAATTTACCTTCAATGCCAAGCTCTCGGCAAGTAAGTTCAAAATGACAGAGTGCAATACCCAAGTCGATATTGTCAAAAAGGGGATATGGTTGTTTGTAAAAATGCAATGCTTTTTCCTCTAACAGCACCCGCCACTCTTGCATATTATTCGCAGAAGGTGCTATACGAACCATTTCAAGAGGTGTTGAATAAATTCCTGCGGTGTTTTCTGTCGATGGATTGTCAAAACTATTTTCAAAGAAAAGTTTTTCGAAAGGTTTGCGAGATCTACCTTCTTTACCTAAGCGTACAATATATTTATCAAAAAAACTCTTTTTATCAGCAATATACCCCACGGGCGATACAATTCTTAACTTTTCATTTGGTTGAAGTTTTATTTGTTTTTTGAAATCATTGCGACTAAAGGAGCCTCCGAGCCAACAAGTGCCTAAACCCAAATCGGTACAAAACAAAATCGCTTCTTCAAACATATATGCCGCTGCAGTTTCTGCAAATTCTGCATCTTCATAAATCAGAGCAAGGTATTCACGCGCACCTTTAATAAAGCCATAAGTTCCTATTTTTATAGGCTCTTCGCCCGAATTAGTCCGAATCAATTCTATTCGCGCTTTAACGCCAAAAGGTGCTTGTAATTTGCCTATGTATTGCCTGATTTTTACAATGTGGTCTTCGCTTAACGATTTGCCTGTATAGGTTCGTATAGAAGTTCGTTTTTGTATTGATCCTATGATATTCATATCGTTCCCATTTCGATTAGTTAAATTCTTATTCCGTTAGGCTTTACATTGTCTGGCTTGCAGGTAACGCCTCGGGCGGTTTGCGAAGTGATTTACATTTTGCAAATCGCTTGTTAGTGGACAGTCCTGCAGGGCTGGACACGGCAAACCGCCCGAGGCGTTAGGTGGAAAGCCCGTAGGGATTTCCACCTAACTCTCCTTTTTGTTCATATTCAACTATATATCTTCCTATTTCCCAATAAGCATTCAGCATTTCTACGTTTACAGTAATGACAACATTATTTTTTGCTCTGTCGTAAATTGAACCAATACTCCTTATTAATTCTTCGTATCCTTTGTTTTGTATTAAATTACTCATATTTTAAAATTTGTGAGACACAGTTTCACATTTCCATAAATGTACAAAAACTCAATTAATCTTCTGCAAATGTCAATTTTTAAATTGGCGGTAACGGTCAGCGATATGGTTAGTTGCCGATTTCGAAGTGCTTGTCTATCAAGTTATAACTGCTTTTGATGCGGGCTGTGTCGTTCGAGTACGCTCTGTATCGGCAATTTACAATACCGCGTGTTACCGCTTGTACATTTTTTATCTCTTTGTCAATAAATTAAATAATTCCTCATTAATATAATAATTTCCAGTTCCTAATTTATCCTTTCTTAACATTTTATCATCCGCCAATTTATTTAAATAATTTGCTGCTGTTAATCTTGATACTCCCAAATCATTTACGACAAATTCAATCTTTGTATAGGGATGTTTAAACAAATTGTTTAACAAATCCTGACTGTAAAATTTGTAATTCTCTCTGAGTCTATGCTTATAATCAAGCATTAACTCCTTAATTTTAATGATCAATTCAATCGTCTCTATAGCAGTTTGTTCAACTCCCTTTAACATAAACAACAACCACTCTTCCCATAAATTTTCATCTCGAACTTTTTGCAGAAGATGATAATAATCAGGTTTATGTTTGATTATATAATTACTCAAATATAGAATCGGCAACGATTGGAGTTTTTTCAGAATCAAGTATAATATGTTTATTATCCTGCCTGTTCTGCCATTTCCGTCATAGAAGGGGTGAATACTCTCAAATTGAAAATGAATAATTGCCATCTTAATCAATGGGTCGTAATCTTGCATTTCTGAATCATTTATATATCGTTCTAAATTAACCATTAGCCTCGTTATTTCTTCATAATCTTGAGGTGGAGTGTAAATGGTTTTACCAGTAGCTGTATTTTTTAAAGTTGTACCAGGCAATTTTCTGAATCCAGCCTTATTATCTTCTAATACTTCTTGAATCTGTAAAATAATATTATTTGTCAGTAGTCCAGTCTTTATGATAAGTTCAAATCCTTTTTTTAGGGCTGAAATATAGTTCTGAACTTCCTTTGCTTGAAGCGATTTAAAAGCGTTAAAATTCAATCCTGATTTGTATAAATCATCATGAGTTGTAATTATATTTTCAATCGCAGAACTGTCTTTTGCTTCTTGCAATCCTAGTGTGTTAATCAAGATATTTTGATTTGGGATTGTTGATGCAATCCCTTTTAACTCAGCCAAGGCTGCATGTGCCGCAGGTAAAGTTTTTAATACTTTTTTGGTTTCTAAGTCAATGCTCAACGGTAATTCAATTAATTCCCAAGTTTTCATTTGTAAAGAATTTTTAAAAATCCATACAAAGGTAGTTTATTCTGTAAGGAAATCCATGAAATCTTTACATTTAAAAATGAATCTGTATAAAATTTATCAAAATCTATGCGCAAGGCTCGCTCTTTGCATTGGCGATAACGTCTGACCAGCTTTGCGTTCGGGCGGGATTTTCAGCAGAAAATCTCGAGCGAGCGACAAAGCTCAAATTTACAAAAAGGTGTCGAACGTGAACGTTCGACCCGCCTGACGCAAAACTGGCTGTTATGGGCAGTACATTCTTCCATTTTCGAATAAATTATTCTTCCAATTTTTTCTTCGGAATGGGTTAAAATAATTTCTTCTGCATAACGAATCCAGGTTTCCTTCAAGTTCTCATCTTTTGATACTACTTGTCTATCTTGATCCAAACACGAAAAGTTGGCGTGATTGTTCAAAAAAGGTTCGTTATTTTAGTTAGTTGTTATCCTTGCTGAAAAAATAATTAGTTGGGTGTATATTTAACAAAAAAATCTGTATTCGCGTTGAATTTGGATATCTCTTCTAAAATTGGAAAGCATTTTTTCTCCAAAACTTCTGGTTGAGAGACTGACTTATAAATAATTAAATCGCCTTTCTTTAGAACTTTCCCGACATATTCGGTAGCCTTAATAGCAGCATCATAGTTGATATTATTGTTTTTATCAATAGTAGAAATTGCTATGAAATACACATTTGCATCCTTTATAGCGTTTATATCTGTGGTGCAAAAGACGCCTTGATCCTCTCCCGTTGTAAATGGGTTTTCATAGACTAAAAGGCTGATTAACAAATGATCTGTTTCTTGCAAATCAATATTGTAGCCTTTGTTCAATTCTTCGATTTTTTCGTGTTTAATATCGAATCCCACAACTGGAAACTGTGTAGATAATAATTTTGCTAAAGGAAGTCCTATATATCCTAACCCAATGACTGCTATTTTTAGATTTTCCATTTAAATTGATTTATAAATATTTATTCTTTAGATTATATTAGATAATTTGAAAGTTATTTCAAAAAAACAAAATTTAAATTGTTATTTCTTCGCCAAACCATTTCAAATTCCACTCACAAACTCTGGCGTAATTCCAAACAACAATCGATTTTGTAAAACATATTGTCGTTTTCGGTAAAGCATTAATTGAAAGATAGTAATAAGCAAATGTTTGTTTCCTTTGTTCAATGAAATTGCTTTTTTGAAATAGTCTAATAAAGGTTCGATTTGAGTTTCTATGAAATTGTTTTTGTCCATTATTTTTTTGGTTAGGGTTCTCGGCTTTTGTATTGCCCATAACGCCTCGGGCGGTTTGCGAAGTGATTTGCATTTTGCAAATCGCTTGTTAGTGGACAGTCCCGCAGGGCTGGACACGGCAAACCGCCCGAGGCGTTAGGTGGAAAGCCCGTAGGGATTTCCACCTAACGTTTGACCAGCTTTGCGTTCGGGCGGGATTTTTTACCGAAAAATTCCGAGCGAGCGACAAAGCTCAAATTTACGAAAAAGTGTCGAACGGAGACGTTCGACCCGCCTGACGCAAAACTGGCTGTTAGTGGCAGTTAATTTAATAGCATCGTCCTTTTGGATTATTCGGGTCTGAACAATCACCTAAACAGTTTTTGTCATCGGGACAAGTCCAACTGTAAGACTTTGCACTCGAACCTGACCCACAAGTAACAGTACAAGTTTTAGATAAAAAATTACCTTCGTTATCAATAAAGCGTTGTGAAACTGTTACGCAACCACTTTCTTCTTCTGTAACTAATAATTCCATAGTTACACCATTGCTTAAATTTACATTTTGTGTCATAATTTAATTTTTTTATTGTTATTTAGATTTAATGAAAACGGTATCAATTTTTGTTCTTAAATGTTCGTCAATTTTTTGATTTCTTATTTCGTCTCGGATTATGTTCTTTACTTTTGTTTCATCTATTTCTGTTTGTTTTGTGTATTCAGAAGTTGTCAGATAATTTTGGAGCAAAGAAAGTATCAAAACAAAAAATACAATGCCAATTAACACTCTGTCCACCTTGATTTTTGAAAGCAACGAATTGTATTGGTTAATATCCAACTGTTTTGATTGTTGTATCAATAATAAGTTTTGATTGTTTTGGTCTTGAATACTTGAAGTTACTATATAGCCTTCATTTCTGTTGTTTAAAGCATTTGAGAAAATCCTTTCAATATCTTCTGCGAAATAGTCAATTGTCTCTCTAATTGAACCATAATTTGAAATTGCTCCTACAATCAAAACAGTAAATGAAATAATTAATGAACCTTTATTTTCTGAATAGTTAGTCAAATATGCATTAGTGTTCCCTGCAAATATGAAACGTCTTTGAAAAAGGTCATTCAATACAAAATACGTAGCACCTTGATAATATTCTTCTTTTTGAAAATCTCGGTAACGTCTATAACTGTCAGAATAGTCCACCAATGAGCGACTTAAATCTCGTCTGATTTGATAAAATTCATAGTTCTCTTTATCAATACGAAAAGTGTATCTGAATCTCAAAGGTTTTGATATAGATATGTCGTTTTGATTGTTCATACGCTGTTTGATTTTATTGCCACTAACGCCTCGGGCGGTTTGCGAAGTGATTTGCATTTTGCAAATCGCTTGTTAGTGGACAGTCCCGCAGGGCTGGACACGGCAAACCGCCCGAGGCGTTAGGTGGAAAGCCCGTAGGGATTTCCACCTAACGTCTGCCTCGCTTGGCGAAGGCGGCACTTTTAGCACTGAACTTCGACCGAAGAGGAAACTTCAAATTTACGAAAAACTTTCAAACGAAGACGTTTCCTGCCGCTTTTGCCAAACGAGCTGTTGGTGGTAGTGCTGCTTTTCAGCTATTCAACGCAATCAAATTTTCCATTAATTCAATATTTTGCATTGCAAACGGAATAGATTTATCGTCTATTACTTGGCTGATAGTATTTACCAATTGCTGAGTCTCAGCTATATGTATTTGCTGGAATTTTCTTGTTGTTTCTTCGGGTAAACCGGTTTCATACATAATTTGCACACGTTGCTGATATTCCATCATTTTTTGATTGATTTCTTCTTTAAAAGCATTTAAGAATTGTGTCAATTCCATCAGCTTTTCTCTCTGCAATTGATACTGTTGAATAGTTGCCATAGTTGTAATATTTTTATTATCATTAAATGTTGAAAAAATCGTTTTTGGTATTTCTTGTTTAGTAGATTCTTCTTTCACAGTTTGAGGCTTTTCCTTACTTAGTCTATCGTAACAACCTTTCTCATAACCTGCATTATATCCTTGATTGTAAGTGTCAATAGCTTTATTCCCAAAAACAATAAACTTTGTCGATATACCTGAACGGATAAAGCTTTTATCTTTATCCTCAAATCCGGCAGTATAGCCATCGTTAAAGCCTCGTTTATAATCGTTGGAATTGAAAATACTCATTTGTAAAGTTTGCCATTATTTGTATTCCAGTACTATCTTACCTGTCTTGTCAATGCAGCTCCATAACCCATTATATTTCACCCAAGCTGAGTTTTCTGAAAAAGATAAAGCTTTTTCATATTTTATAGGAATAATTTCATTGTCGTTTTTATCTATAAAACCGTATTTGTTATTAAGTTTTACAACTGCTAATCCATCTGAAAAATTATTCGCAGATTGATATTTAAATTGTATAACATTATTTCCATTAGCGTCAATATAACCAGCCTTAGGGTTATCGTAACTGCCTGGCTCATAAACCCTTGCTAGTTCCTCGCTAAATGGTTGTGGAAAATCAAATGCAACTCCGTTAAATAACTTTTCTCCAGTTTCTGTATCAATAAAAACACTTTGAATGTTATTTATTTCTATAAGAGCAATCTGCTCTTTCGAATCTGTAGTATAAGGAATGCTTTTATAATCTCCACCACGCCACTTAACCTTTCCTTGTTTGTCAATCATAGCTATAGTATATCTTCCACCTGTGTTGGTGTAAGCATAGCCGACAAATGCAAATCCATTTATAAAATCCCCTGCTTCTCCATCAAAAAAAGGAATAACAATTTCGCCTTGTTTATCTATATATCCTACTTCTTTCAAGTTACCTATAAATGGATGAGCATTAGGAGATTTTCTTTTAACCCATGCTAATCCGTCTGAAAAATCCCCTAAGTCTGTGTCCTCAGAAAACCTTATAATAAAACTTCCATCTTTATCAATATAGCCTCGTTCATTACCAATACTAACTCTTGCTAATCCTTCATGAAATTTTTGAATATTGTCATATTTTATTGGGATTATTTCGTTTCCTTTTTTATCAATACTTCCCCATTTATCATTATACTTTATCGCAGCTAATCCTTCTGAAAAATCACGAACAGCATCATATTTTACTGGTATAACTTCTTTTCCTTCTACATTAATAAAGCCCCATTTATCATTAAACTTTACTGCAGATAATCCTTCAGAAAAAGGACGGACATCGTCATATTTATTTTTTAATGCAGGTATCTGTTTTATTTCTTCTTCCTTTATTTCAACCAAGGCTTTATTTTCTTTTAGATCATTATTTAAAGAGGGATTTGTTCGCAAATTATTTCTTAATTGCGAAATTAAGATTAAAGCTAAAACGATAGAAATCGAGATAATAGATATTTTTGTAATATTTGATTTATCTTTTTTCGACACCAGTTTGTTGTATTCTTCTTCTTTATCGTTAAGTTCTGAGTTTAACTGATCAATTTGCTTTTTTGAATTATGGAGATTAGTAAATAACATTTCCTTCTCTTTTTCAATTTCAATTAATTTTGATTCAATTTTTTCCTTCTCAGAACTTAAAGTATTGATACTAAGTTGAAGCTTTTCAATTTTATTCTCTAACTTATTAATTTCTAAAGCTTCATCTTTTGTTTTTAGTTCCTCAATCGTTTTATCTAATATTTTTATTTGTTTCTCATATTCTTCAATTTGCTTGCTTGATTTTAAAAGGTCAGAACTATGTTTTTCTGAATCCAATTTCAGTTGTTGTGCTTCTGTAAAATATTTTTCAGCCTGAGTAGATTTATTTTTTAACTCATTTTCTATTGTTGAAAGCTTAATCTCTAAAGCTGTTTTTTCTTTCTCAATCGATTTTATACTGTTTTGAGAGAGTGTGAACGATTTTTCAAATTCTAAAATTTCCGTTTGACTCTTTGTTAACTCTTCCTTTGCTTGTTTCAGATTAGCTTCAATCTTTTTTAGTTCAGTTTCTTTGATATTGATAATATCTGTCTTTCCGTTGATTTCACGGTTTGCGTTTACCAAATCAGTTGTCAATCCATCCTTTATTCTGGTCAGATTAGCCACATTGTTTTTCAGACTTGTGATCTCGTCATTTAACCCATCTACTTTTGCTTTTATTTCTTGCTCGGTAGTGTTATCAATGTGCTTTAAATAATCTAAATAGTCGTTGTAGTTCCCCATATCTTATAATGAATAAACTTTAAATTTCTGAATATCGTTTGATTGCGGAATTTTAATGTTTGCAATGCTGTTACTTGTTGGTGTTCCTTTTTGTGTATCTAAATTTGTTCCACCAAATATTTTGTAACCGTCTCCGTTTCTCAATTCTACTTTCACTTCAAATTCGTGTAAAGTTTGCATTGGATCAAGGATAGCACTAAAATTAGTATAACTGTGTGCATGAACAATTGTGTGAATACCAAAATTTGAACCGTCTTTTAAAATGCTAATCAATTTTTGAGTGGCTGGCGAAGCATTAAAACCGTTTTTTCTTAAATTTCTTGCATTGTAAATATTTGAAAATGTCAATACAATTCTATAATTTAATCTATCCTTGTCAACTTTTCTTTTTTCCATCTCTTCAAAAACTTCATTAATAATGTTCTCAATTTCTAAATCGTTGTCCACTATTTGCAGATTGGAATATTTTTCACAGAGTGGATTGAACTTTCCATAATCTTCATCATCTACATTTATTTTATCGCAGATATAAAACTTACTTTCGTTGCTACTTTGTGGAATAATCTGATTCAAAGAATGATAAATGATAGAAACAGCTGAAGCCGTGTCTTGCCCTATAATTAAAACGTTCGATTCATTTTGTTTTCTCAAAAGATAATGCGAATGCTTTTCTATCAAAGCTGCAGGTTCTCCTATGTAAACCGTACATTTTCTATCATTTATTTCTATTATTTTATCTTTTAATTCAGTATTGTTTTCAATGTTGGCAGAAACACTACCATCATAAAGAAACCGTTTGTAAGGTTCGGTAGTTCCATATTTTTTTACACTCTCTTCTGCAAGGCTGTTTATGAAATAATTCAATTTCGAATCACTCAAATAGGCTGTTTGAAATCGCACATTACTTTCGGTTAATCCTCCCCGTGCATTGTAAATAGCTTCTCCTTTTTTTGTTAACACTGTATAAGGAACATGGTTCATTGGTCCTAAAAGTTGATCACAGTCTTTTGTAGTATTCAATTTCAATGATATCCTTAATCCTAAATGGCTCAATGCCTGATTGATATTCACTCCGCTCAAAGATTGGGTGGATAATATCAAGTTTATTCCAAAGGATCGCCCTCTCCTCCCAATATCATCTAAAGCGTTTGAAATAAATTGAGTAGTCTTTGCATCTCCATCTAACAGCTTTTGAAACTCATCTATGATTACTAAAATTCTTGACAACTTACCATTGCCCGTTTTATTATATTTTGCAAGATTGGAAACGTTTTGCTCTTTAAATAAATCGCCTCTTCGTTCCATTTCTTTACTCAAAAAATCAAAAACACTAACGCCAAACTCTCTTTCACTTCTTATAGATAATACTTTTGCGTGTGGTAGATTTTCATAAACTTTAAATTCAGTACCCTCTTTATAATCGAGTAAGATAAATTGCAAATCATCGGGAGAATAATACCAAGCAGCATTACAAATAATATTATGTAACAAAACTGTCTTCCCTGTACCTGTTGCTCCGCCAATTAAACAGTGGTGCGGATTGTCTGACATTCCATCCTCAATAGATAAAACAAAGTTTTGCAGGTCTGTTATATTGATTTTTCCGATAGGAACATCTACACCATAACTTCCATCACTCGCCCAAAGGTTGTGTTGATTTAACTTAGACGTGATGTCAATACTAACTCTTTTCACCTGTTTTAAAGAGTTATTCACCTCTTCTTGAATTTGTTCTATTATTTCATAATCTGGAAACTTATTGTTCAAATGAATTTTGAATTTACTATTCAGATAATCTGAATATGGTGAATTTTTAACATAGAAACTCCCATTCGCTTCGTAAATGGTTGTAATATTGCTATTTAAAATAGATATAGGATTATAATCATAATTACTTTTTGTCTGATATGAAGTGTCTAAACTCATTATAACAAAAACACCTGCTTGTTTTCCACTTTGAATAATTCTCTCAATACTTTCCCCGTGGTCTTTTGATAAAGAATGAGGGAAATCTGCAACAAACAGAAAATGATAAGGTTTAGCTAATTCTTCCCCTGCTTCTAGATTATAATCAATTAAGGATTTACCGAGATATCTATGTCCTAAAACTTTTTGTATAACGTTTGGTATGTCAGTTTTCACTGCATTCAAGGCTCTTTTTAATTCTTCTGGATCAGTAAGAATGTTTTCACCCTTTATTTTTGAACTTAGATTGGACAATGCAATTAAGTTTGTTCCCAAGCCTGTTCCGTCATACAGAGTGAATTTGCACAACCCTGTAGGCAAAGAAAGTGCTAAACGCAATGCAATAGCCTGCATTGTTTTATGAATTAGGTCTTTATTTTCTGGTGTTGTTAAAAAACAAACACCATTTGTTTGTTCTAATGGCAGTAAGAAAGGGGCTTTATGACCTGTTAGACTTTCCAACTCTCCAAGAAAAATTCCTTCAGGAAAGTAAGATTTGTCGTCTAGCGTTAAATCAAATTCTTTTGAATTTGCATTTGTCGGTTTGTTTTTCTTGTAATAGTCTGTTGTTACTATCATATTTTAGATTGTTCTCTTTGTTTTAGCATTACCACCAACGCCTCGGGCGGTTTGCGAAGTGATTTGCATTTTGCAAATCGCTTGTTAGTG